>NZ_JBSGJX010000012.1:0-214686 GCF_053605785.1 Nonomuraea sp. NPDC003754 | reverse complement strand
GCGGCCCTGCTCGACCGGGTGGAGCGGGCCGGCCTGGCGGCGGGCGCGGGCGGTGCGGAGGCGGCCGGAGCGGCGGGAGCGGCCGCGGCGGGCGCCGGGGGGGCGGCCGCGGCGGCGGCGGGCCGCGGCGGCAGGGGAAGCTGGACGGTCCGCTCGCCCGAGGGGTCGGCCGCCGGGCGCTCCGGCTCGACGGGCCTGCTGGCCGCCATGCGCGCCTTCACCGTGCCGCCCGCGCCGAAGCCGCCCTCGGTGGCCTCGTTGCGGATGTTGGCCCAGAACTCCTCGTCGTCGTCCTCGGCCGCGCCGTTGCCCCACTCGTCGACACCACGCCTGCCGCGCTGGCCCGTACGTACGGGTTTGGGCTGCTTCGCCTGGTCGATGGGGCTGAAGTCGGGGCTGAAGTTGGACATGCGCGGCTCGTGGGCGGCGAACTCGTCCGTCGACCGAGCCTGGGTCATCTCCTCTTTCTCGGCCATCGCCTTCAGCCGCTCCGGAGGGAGCGAGCTCTCACGCTTGTTCATCGAACGCATGCCCAGTGCCACGACTACGAGCACGAGGAGCACGACGGCGACGAGAACCAGTACGACCGCGGTCATTGCACCACCCTCAAGGCCATGGCCTGCCAGCAGCGCCGGTGAGATCGCGCGGCCATCGACGCGATCTGCCCCCTTTGATCACCAACGCACAGCGAACGGATCTGATTGTGTCGGACCACTATGAGCGTTGTCACACCCAAAGTGAAGAATTGGTAACCATCACTACCGGCAGCGTTTAGGTCATCACTCGATGTGCACCGCCGTCAGGCGCCCGCGCGCGATGGTGTGGTCGGCGATCATCTTCAGGATCTCGGGGAGGGAGGCGCCCACCGGGTCCTGCAGCCGCCCGCTCAACGCGTAGACGCTGAATCGATAGCTTCCGGTCTTCTCGCAGGGCGGCTCGTAGCCGACCTTCGTGCTGGTCACCGCCGCTTGGGCGGCCTCCTTCGGCAGGTCGGAGGCGGCGTCCTCGCCGAGCTCGGTCGTGCGGGGGTCGATGTTGTAGACCACCCAGTGCACGGCGGGGCTGGGGGAGGTGGTTTCGTCGACCACGATCGCGATCGACTTGGCACGGGAGAGCACATCGCTCGACCAGCGCAGCGGCGGGCTCTTCCGGGTGCCGTGACAGGAATATTCCGACGGCAGGGGAGTGCGGTCACGCAGTCGCGAACTGCTGACGTTGATCTCCCTGATCTCCCTCGCGGGACCGTTCAGGATGCCGCAGCCGGACACGCCGAGCGTCAGCGCGGCCACCATCCCCATGACGGTGACGCGCCGTACGCGCGTGGACGTGTTCGCCTGCCCCATGCCGGAAGATGCTACGCGCCTGCCGGTGGTGCGCCGACCGGTTCGGGAGGTTCGGTCGCGAGGAAAGCCACGGAAATCCACCATAATCAGGGCATCGAAGGGTGACCTTGGACACAACCCTGACCGTCGCGGTCAGTTCCGCGCCGCGCCGGCCAGCCGTTTCAGCCGTCCGGTGACCCTTGATCGATCGATACGGCCGAGACGGAGGGAAACCGGGTGGGCCCTTCTAAGCTGGGCAGTGTGAGTGAGCAGCCCGACCCCGTCGCGGGTCCCCTGCGCGACCCCGAGCATCGCGTCTCGCCCAAGGCCGTGCGCCTGTGGCTGCTGGAGGCCGTGGTCGCCTTCGTGATCTTCGCGGGGGGCTCGTTCGGGCTCGCCGCCTGGATCCCGAGCTGGTCATGGCTGCCGGAGTGGCTGTCGGGCAACTCCTGGCTGGTGCCCGTGCTGGTGCTGGTGCCCGGCACGCCGCTGCTCCTGCTGGAGCCTTTCGTGCGCTATGCCGTCCATCGCTGGGAACTGTCCGGCGACGTCGTCTACGCCAGGTCCGGCTTCCTGACCAGGGAGTGGGTGTTCGTGCCCGTCAGCCGCATCCAGACGGTCGACAAGGCGCAAGGGTGGTTCGAGCGGATGCTGGGGCTGGCCACGCTCGAGATCCGCACCGCCTCACACGCCGGGTCGTCCAGCATCCAGGGTCTCGACCAGGCGGTCGCCGCCGGCCTCGCCGAACGGCTGGCGCGAAGGGCCGAGGAGCTCAGGGACGACGCGACATGAGCGAGGAGGCCCCCGGCACGAAGCTGAGCCCCAAGGTGCTGCTCATCGATCCCGTGCGCATGCTGCCCTCGCTGCTCGTGCCGCTGGTGGGCGTGCTGTTCGTGGGCGGCTTCTCGCCGCGCTCGTTCGGGTGGGCCGCCGTCGGCGTGGTCGGCGCCGTCGTCTTCGCCGTCGTGCGCTGGGCGACGTTCAGCTACCGAGTCGCCGGCGACCGGCTGGAGATCAGGCGGTCGCTCATCAGCAGGTCGGTGCGGACGATCCCGCTGGAACGCATCAGGGGCGTGGACGTCAGCACCCCGCCCATGCACCGGCTGCTGGGGCTGGCCGTCGTCAAGATCGACACGGGCGCCAGCGGAGGCGGCGAGCAGGAGGGCGAGCTCGACGGGGTGACCGTCGCGGAGGCCGAGAGGCTCAAGAGCGTCCTGCTGCGCCGCGCCAGAGCGGTCAGGGCCGAGGAGGCGCGACAGCCGGGAGACACCCTCACCGAGGCGCCCCCGCCGCCGCCCGAGGAGCGGGTGATCGTCAAGGTGCCCCGCGCGTGGCTGCTGTACGGCCCGCTGTCGGGCGCCTACTTGCTCACCCCCTTCGCCCTTGCCGGCGGCGCCATCGGCCTGGTCCTCCAGTGGGGCAACGACCTCGGCCTGCGCGACGTCGCCTGGTACGCGGGCGAGTGGCTGTGGCGGCACCCCCTGCTCATCGTGGCCGCCGTCGTGCTGCTGGTGCTGGCCATGCCGTTCGTCGCGGCGGTCATGTACGCCGTCTTCAACTGGGACTTCACGCTGACCGAGCGCGAGGGCTACCTGGTCGCCGAACGCGGCCTGATCACCAGGCGCAGCGTCTCCCTCGAGGCCCGCCGTACCAGGGGCTACGAGATCGTCGACGCCCTGGCCGAGCGCAAGGCGGGCGTCGTCAGGATGTGGGCGATCGTCACCGGCCTCGGCGACTCCGAGACCCGGGGGCAGTTGCTGCCCGACGTCCCCCGCCCCATGGCGCTGGAGGTCGCCGCCCGGGCCGTGGGGCCGTTCACCGCGCCGCTGCGCCCGCACCCGCCCATCGCCCGCAACCGCCGCCTGTTCAGGGCGATCGCCCCCTGGCTCGCCGTGGCGGCCGCCTTCGCCGTCCTGGCCCTGGCGACCGGGACGGGGCTGTGGTGGCTCGTGGCCGGCGTGGCGCTGGTGCTGGCCGGTCTCGGCCTTCCCCTCGGCGACGACCGCTACCGGTCGCTCGGCCACGGCTACGACGGGCGGCTGCTGTCGGTCCGCTCGGGTTCGCTGCGGCGCGCCCAGGCGGTCGTCGAACGGCGGGCGGTCGTCGGGTGGCGGCTGCGGCAGACGTGGTTCCAGCGGCGGGCCGGAGTGTTCACCCTCATCGCGGGGGTGGGCGCGGGCAAGGGCGGCTACGAGGCGGTGGACGTCTCCGCCGTGCAGGCGGTCGGATTCCCCGCCGAGGTCACGCCCGAGTGGATGACCCCGTTCCTGCGCACCCCGGACAGCCGCCACCCCTGACGGCTCCCCCCGCCCGACCGCTCCTGGCCGCCTGTCCGGGATCCGCCTGAGCGCTCGGTGGTCTGCTTGGGGGTTCGCCGGAGCGCTCCCCGGCCGGGCCCGCCCTTTTGGTCGGGCCTGCTCTCTCGGGCGGGCCTGCTATTCGGGTTCGGGCCGGGTCTGCACGTCCGAGGTGGGTCCGCTCGCACGGCTCAGGCGTGGTTGGTTCGCGCCGGGGTTGCTCGCGGGGCTCAGGCCGGGGTGGCTGGCGCTGTTGGGTCGGGTCGCGCGCTCCGCGTGCGGGTGCGGGGACGGCGCCGGGCGGCGCGTGCGGGTGCGGGGACGGCGCCGGGCGGCGCGTGTGCCCCCGATGACGCGAACGAGGGGCGGTCCCGTGGACCACCCCTCGTGTCGGCTGCTCGCGTCAGTCCTGGCGGCGGGCGCCGAACATGATCTCGTCCCAGGTGGGCACCGAGGCGCGGCGGCCCCTGGAGCCCTTCTTGGGCTGGCGCGCGGCGGGCGCCGGCGGCGGCGACGGCACGGGCCCCGCGTCCCCCGGCTTCTTGGGGACGGGCGGCTTGGGCACCGGCGGCTTGTCCGGGACCGGCCTGCTCTCCTTGGCGCCCTCGTCGGTGCTCGGGCGCGCGGCGGGCACCTGGGCCTTCTCCTCGGGTACGGCCTGCCCCGCCGCCTTCACCGCCTCGGCACCCTGCCCAGCCTCGGTGCTCTGCCCGGCCTCGGTGCTCTGTCCGGCCTCGGTGCCCTGTCCGGCCACGGCTGCCGCCGAGTTCTGGACGGCTTCCTCGGCCTGGGGCGCCTTGGGTGTCTCCGCGTCCCGGTCGGCCTGGGCTGCCTCCACGGCGTCGGCGCTCTGCCCGGACTCCGCCCCCTTCGAGACCTCGCCGACCTCGCCGACCTGGTGACCCCGTCCACCCTGGGCGCCCTGCCCTAGCTGCGCTGTCTGGTGAGCCTGTCCTGCCTGGGGAACCTGCCCGGCCTGGTCAGCTTGCCCGGCCTCGTCGGTCTGCCTGGTCTGGTCGGTCTGTCCGGCCGGGTCGGCCTGCCTGGTCTGGTCGGTCGCGTTCGCCGCCGGACTTCCAGCGCCCGGGTCGGTCGCTGTCGCGGTCGCGGTCGGTGTGCCGGTGCTCTGCTCGGTCACGTCAGGCTTCGGCGCCTCGGTGGTCTGGGCGGTCACATCGGGCTTGGGCGCTTCGGCGCTCACGTCGGGCTTCGGCGTCTCGGTGGCTGGCGCGGTCGTGGCGGGCTTGGGAGCCTCGGTGGCCTCGGCGCTTACCGCTGGCTTCGGCGCCTCGGCGGCCTGCCGCGTGGCTGCTTCGGAAGTTCCTGCGGCCTGCTGCGTGGCGGCTGCTTCGGAAGTTCCCGCGGCCTGCGTGGCGGCTGCCCCGGGAGTGTCCGCGGCCTGCGGGGTTGCGGCTGCCTCGAGAGTCTCGACCGCCTGCTGAGTCGCGGCGGCCCCGGGAGTTTCGGCGGCTTGCGGCGACTCGACGGCCTTCTGCTCCCGCACGGACGCGTCAGCTGCCTCCGACCGCCCTTCGGCCGCCTGCGGCTGCTCAGCGAGGTCCGCGTCGACCCCCTGGGAAGCCCCGGCTGGAGTGGTCGCGTGCTGAGCGGCCTCCGGCTCGGCGGTAGCCACCTGCGCGGCCGCAGGGACGACCTCCGGCCCGGCAGGGGCGACCTGCGCGGCACCAGGGCCATCCTGCGCAGCGGTCGAAGCATCCTGCGCAGTGGCAGGGCTGTCCTGCACGGTGGTCGAAGCGTCCTGCGCAGTGGCAGGGCCGTCCTGCGCTGTGGTCGAAGCGTCCCGCGCCGCGGCAGGGCTGTCCTGCGCGGTCGCCGCAGTGTCCTGCGCGGTGGTCTGCGGGGTCGTGGGGACGGCTTGTGCGGTCTCGAGGGCGCCGTCGACAGGCGGGGACACCTCCCCGGTCTCCTTCACCGCGGCGGATCCCTGAACAGCGGCCACGTCGGCGGCTGCCGGTGCGGTCGCGGCGTCAGAAGCAGGCTGCGCGGTGCCGGAAGAGGGCAGCTCGGCGTCGGAAGCGGGCCGTGCGGTGTCAGCGGCTCCTGGTGACTCCACGGCGGTGGCAGCCTGCACGGTCGCGGCGGCCTCCGGAGAAGCGGCGGCCTCCGGAGAAGCAGGAGTCTCCGGAGAAGCGGTGGCCTCCGGAGAAGCAGGGGCGACGGAGGCAGGCGCGGGCGCGACGGCCCCAACCGTGTCCTCGACCAGCGGAGCGGCCGTGACCGGCGCCTCACCGGGACCGGCGTCGCCCGTGGCGGCGGGAGCCGGGACGGCCTCGGCTCCGTCAAGCAGGGGCCGACCGGCGGCGGAACCCGCAGAGCCGTGCGCGGGGCCTGCGGGCGCTTCGGGCGACGGCGACGGTGCGGGCTCGCGCACCGCGGGTGCGTAGATCGACTCCGGCTCCCGGGCGGCGCCGCGCCCCCCGGCCTCGGCCGTACGCGAAAGGCTCGGCGTCCACGCCGCGGGCGGCTCGGCAACGGCGGGATGCGCCACCGGCGGCGGGAAGGCCGTCGGATCCTGGCGTGCCACCGGCGGCGGGAAGCTCGTCGGGTCCTGGAACGCCGCCGGAGCGGGCGGCTCCTGCCTGGCCGCCGGCGCGGGCGCCTCGTGGTGGATCAAGGCGGCCGGCGGCTCGTGGCGGACAACCGGGGCGGGTGGTTCGTGGCGGGCCACCGGGGCCGGCGGTTCGTGGCGGGCCACCGTCGGGAACGGCACGGGCGGCTGCATCAGCGGCTCGGCGGCCAGCGGCGGCACCGGCTGCAGCTTGGCCACACGCGGCGCGAAGGGCGTGACGGTGGTGTCCTCGACCTGCGGGTTCGGGTCGAAGTCGGCCGACGACAGCCGCATGGCCTCGTCGTCGTGCGGGGTGACGTGGCGGCGGCGCGGGTCGAACAGCCACTCGGCGTGCCGGGTGTGACCGTTCCACACGTAGCCGAGCTTGACCCGCCACATGCCGTCGTCGCGCTTGGCGGAGTCCCAGTCGATCTCGTCGGACGGCACGCCACGCCGGGTGAGCCGCTCGGCGACCAGGTCGCCGAGCGTGGGGCCGGGGGCCGACTCCCCAGGCATGCGCACGGACACGCGCTGCGCCTGCTGGGCGACGTACTCCCTCTCCTGGAGCACGGGGCCCTCGAACCAGCGGACCCGCTCGACGGGGATTCCCGCGGTCGCGGCGATCTCCTCCGCGGTCTCCCCGGCTCGGATGCGGGCCTGGATCTCCTTGGGGCGCAACGGACTCTCCACTTCGATCTCGTACTGGCCGAGACGGGAGAAGTTTCCGCGGACGGCAGCGCGGAGCCGGTCGTCCACGGGAAGCGTGAAGCGGGTCCCTCTCCCGGCCGTCGCCAGCACGAGATAGGTGCCGTCCTCGCTCACCGCGACGAGTCGGAGCTCCTGCATGCGAGTCCCTTCGTCAGCGTCGTGCTCAATCTTCCCCCGGACCCTTGAGTCTCTCGCGTGTGCCGGTTGCCTGCCAGCACCGTACCCGGCATGTCCGAACATCGCCTTCATGGGACGGGCCCTGTTCGATGTGACGCCGGTCACATTTGACGTTTCCATCCGGAATTACAGCCCGCCACCGTGCAGCAGGAGGTTAGGCGTCCCCGAGGGATTCTGGCGAATCGCGTCACGCGTCGCCGTGAACTTCGGCCAAGTGGCCTGATCTGGCGGGTCGCCGGACGGTCGGGGCTCCAGGTGGCGGGCGAGGACGCCCGCCGCGCGTGGGGAGGTGACCACGGCCACTCCGGCCTCGCTGAGCCGACGTACGGCGGTGGCGAGGGCGGGGGAGTCGCCGGAGTCGACGGGCAGGGTGGCCACGGCGGGGCGGTGGGCGTGCCTGCGCACCCAGTCGAGTCCCGCGATCACGTCGGACAGGCGGCCGGAGCCGTCGCAGCCGAGCACCTTGACCGAGCCGACGTGGGCGCCGGGCGCCCTGCCGTACGGGCTGCCGGCCGCGATGGCGGCGGCGCGGGTGCCGTGCGAGCCGCAGAAGCGGCCGCGCGCGCCCGTGGCGTCGAAGGCGTGCCAGGCCCGGCCGCCGAAGTCGGGACGGGTGACGTCGACGCCGGTGCCGAGCACGTAGACGGTGACGCCCCTGCCGGTCGACGGCGAGCGGGACGGCCCGGCCGACGCCAGGCCGAGCGCGTGGCCCGGCCCCGGCTCGCCCACGCGGTCCCCGAGATCACCCGCGCGGCCGCCGAGTCGGAGCGCCCGGACCCTGCTGTCGGGTTCCACCGCGCTCACCCTGGCGTCGGCGCGCAGCTCGGCCGCCTCCGCCGGAGTCAGCACGGTGGCGAAGCCGGGCAGCGCGGCGGCGTAGTAGCGGCGTACCCGCCAGCGCGCGTCGCCGACCAGTGCCCGGGCCTCGGCTCTGCCGACGGCGGTGACGATGGAGGGGCGGGGCGGCTCGTCGGGCACGGTGAGCGTGGCGGCGGGTGTCACGACAGAGGCCACCACGGGGGCCGCTGTGGTGACCGCCGTCGCCACGGCCGCGGCGGCGTAGACGGAGGGCAGTCCGAATCGGCGGGGCACGAGGGTCCAATCTGCTGTCACGCAGGTCACAGGAACAACAGGACACGCGGTCGCGTCTAGTTACGAAGAAGCTCTTTACCGAACGCGTGACAAGAGGGGACTGATCCGGGGGATGAGCGGCGAGCAGCAGAAGTTCGAGCTGAGCGTGCCGCAGATCGCAGGGGGAGCGCTGGCCGCGGTGACCGCGGCTGTCGCGGCGTCGTACCTCGGGGTGGCGGGGACCTTCGTCGGCGCGGCCGTGGCGAGCGTCGCCAGCACGATCGGCGGCGCGGTCTACACGCACTACCTGAAACGCGCCAACGAGCAGATCAAGCAGCATACCGTCGTCGCCTGGCGCGACCGGTCCGAGCCGCCGGCCCGCGTCGAGGGGGCGGGGGAGCTGGCCACGGCGGTGCAGGCCACCGTGCGGGAGGAGGGCGAGTCCGCGCCCACGCTGGTGATGGCCCCGGTGGTGCCGAAGCGACGGCTGCCGTGGCCGAAGCTGCTGGCGGCCGCGGCGCTGGTGTTCGCGATCAGCACCGGGGTCATCCTCGCCTACCAGGCGCTGGCCCACGAGACCGTGCACGAGACGGTGACCGGCAGGTCCAGCGCCGTCCAGCAGAAGAAGGAGCCGAAGCGCGAGCGGGAGGAGCCGGTGGCGCCGCCGTCGTCCGAGGCGCCGCGGTCGCGGGAGCCGGCGACCACGCCCACCCCGTCTCCCACGCCGACGCCGACCCCCAGCCCGACGCCCACCCGGACGCCCGCGGCGACGCCCACGCCCACGCCACCCGCGACCGAGCCCACGCCGGAGCCCACCGGCTCGGCCACCGAGGCGCCCACGCCCGCCGAGACGCAGAGCGACAGGGGCACCGAGCCGGACCAGGACGCGCCCGCCGAAGACCGTCTCGAGCAACTGCCCGGCCAGTCCTAGCGCTTTCCGGCCTCATCGCGACGCAGGAAGCTCCGGATGTCGTCGAGGCCGTCGAGCGCCCGTCCGTCCACGTCCGACGGATCGGCCTCCGCTCGCGCAGCCAGGGACGTCGCGAGCGCGACGGCGTGATCGCTGAGGTGTCCGAAACGTCGCGCGGTATGCCCCAGGCACAGGCCGGCCAGCCCGAGCAGCGGACTGCCGGCCGAAGCCCGCGTTCCGACCTCCACGCAGCAGTGCTCGACGAACGCCCGGTCGTCCTCGTTCAACGCGGTACCGACCAGAGCGTCCGCCGCGGCGGCCTCCTGCGAGCGGTCGCTCAGAGCCCGCTCCAGCGTCTCGAGCACCACCTCATGGGGCAGTGCTGGAGGGTTCCCGAAGCGCCGGTGCGCATCCACCTGGATCGCGGCCTCGGCCCTCAGGCGCCCAGGACGGTGTCCAGGTAGGGGTTGGTGAACACCCTGCCGGGGTCGAGGCGGTCGCGCAGCGCCACGAAGTCGGCGAACCGCGGATACACCCCGCGCAGGTAGGCGGCGTCCCTGGTGTGGAGCTTGCCCCAGTGCGGCCGCCCGTCGAGGCGCGTCATGATCTCCTCGACGCCCTCGAAGTAGGCGGGGTTCGGGGTCGGCCGGTAGATGTGGCAGGCGATGTAGGCCGACGGCCTGCCGTACGCGGTGGACAGCCAGGCATCGCTCGGCGGCGTGACGCGCACCTCGATCGGGAAGGTGATCTTCCAGTCCATCCGCTCGACCAGGTCCCTGGTCTCGCGCAGCGCCTGGCCGAGCCGTTCGCGGGGGACGGCGTACTCCATCTCCAGGAAGCGCACGTCACGCACGGAGGTGAAGACCTTGTAGCTGGTGTTCACCGATTCGGAGTCGCCGAGGAAGGCCGCTGACAGCGCGTTGAGCCGGGGGATCGCGGCGGGGAAGCGTCCGCCGATGCCGCACAGCGCCCCGAAGAGGGTGTTCTCCAGGAACACGTTGTCCAGCCAGTGCTTGACGGCGCCGGGCGGGCTGGCCGGGCCCGGGTGCCGGTTGTTGGTCTTGACCAGGCAGGCGTCGGTGTGCGGGAGCCAGAAGAAGTCGAGGTGCTCGTTGTCGGCCGTCATCGCGTCGAGGCCGTCCAGGATGTCGCTCAGCGGCATCGCCCTGCGCCGGTTGTGCAGCAGGAAGGAGGGCTCGACCCGGAAGGTGACGGCGGTGAGCACGCCCAGCGCGCCGAGCCCGACCCTGGCGGCGTCGAACAGGTCGTCACCGGGGACGGCCGTCGCCACGGAGCCGTCGGCCAGCACCATCTCGAGCTTGACCACCTGGTCGGCCAGGCCGCCGGTGTCGCGTCCGGTGCCGTGGGTGCCGGTCTGGATGGCGCCGGCGACCGTCTGCGCGGTGATGTCGCCCATGTTGGCCAGCGCCAGGTCGCGCTTGGCGAGCTCCTCGTTGAGCACGCTGAGCGGGGTGCCCGCCAGCACGCACACCGAGCTGGAGCCGTTGTCCCTGGTGACCGAGCGGATGCCGGTCAGCTTGTGCGGCCTGAGCATGATGCCGTCGGTGAGGGCCACCCCGGTGAAGGAGTGGCCCGTGCCGACCATGCGGACGCGGCGCCCGCTCGCGGCGGCGTCCTGGACGGCCCGCGCCACGTCCTGCACGGAGGATGGGGTGCGCACCTCGGCGGGCGTGGCTGACTGGTTGCCGGCCCAGTTCGTGAAGACCATGCGCACCCCTCCGGAGCAACGTTCGGTTAAACGCGAACGATACTCACTTTTCCCATCCTTCGGGAACGGGGAAGATGTCGCCCGGCTGCAGGTTCTGGCTCTTGACGACCTCGGAGACCGTCACGAGATGGTAGCCCTTGCCCTGCAACGTCTTGATGAGCGCGGGCATCGAGTCCACGGTCTGCTTCACCCAGTCGTGCATGAGGATGATGCCGTCCTGCTTGGCCACCGCGAGCGTCTGCTTCTT
Source organism: Nonomuraea sp. NPDC003754 (assembly GCF_053605785.1). Classification (NCBI taxonomy): domain Bacteria; kingdom Bacillati; phylum Actinomycetota; class Actinomycetes; order Streptosporangiales; family Streptosporangiaceae; genus Nonomuraea; species Nonomuraea sp. NPDC003754. The sequence continues at coordinate 203,656 of NZ_JBSGJX010000012.1, read as the reverse complement.
GATGGCCGCCTCGTTCTTGGACTCCCAGTCGCGAGAGCCGCCGGTCCACAGGATCATCGGCATCCCGAACTCCGCCGCGATCTCGGAGACCTGCAGGTCGGCCAGGCCGTACGGCGGGCGCAGCAGCTTGGGCTCCACGCCGGCGGCCTGCTTGACGGCGTCCTGGGTCTTCTTGATCTCGTTCCGGATGGCCCCCGGCTCGAGCGTGGTGAAGTTGGGGTGCTTGTAGCTGTGGTTGCCCAGCTCGTGCCCTTCGGCGGCCATGCGCTTGACGAAGGCCGGACGGCTCGTCACGTACTGGCCTTCGAGGAAGAACGTGGCCTTGGCGTTGTACTTCTTCAACGTGTCGAGCAACTGGCCCGCGTACTGGCCGGGGCCGTCGTCGAAGGTCAGCGCCAGGCACTTGACCTGGGTGCAGTCGACCTCTTTGGGGGCGGGTGCGGCTGTCGCGGCGGCGGGGGTCGATGCGACCGTTACCGCGGCGATGGCCAGGAGTGAAAGGAGATGTCGGGACATAGCAGACTTTCGTAGGTTGAGGGGGTGTCTGAGGGGATCTCCCGACCGTAGCGGATCATCCTTTGGCGGGTGAAGGAGCCTCAGGAAGTCTCAGCAAACCCGAACCTCCGATGCCGACGACGGCCGCCAGCAGCGCACACGTCAGCGAGAAGCCGTAGGCGTTGGAGGCGCCGAACGCCTCGGTGAGCCGCCCGCCCGCCCACGCGCCGACCGCCACGCCGAACCCGATCGAGGTGGAGATCCACGCCATGCCCTCGGTGAGCAGCGACGGCGGCACCAGCCGCTCGGTGAGCGAGAAGCCGGTGATGAGCGTCGGCGAGATCGCCAGGCCCGCGATGAACAACGCGATCGCCATGACCGGCGCACTGCCGATGAAGGCGATCGGCAGCAGGCCGACCGCGAAGACCGCCAGCGCCCTGACGAACCTGGCCCGCAGCGACACCTTCCACGCTCGCGAGCCGAACCACAGGCCCGACACCATCGAGCCGCCCGCGAAGGCCGCCAGCAGGAAGCCGGCCATGCCCTTGACGCCGTGCTCGTCGGCGAAGGCCACCGTGATCAGGTCGACCGAGCCGAAGACCGCCCCCAGCGCGAGGTAGACGCACGACAGCAGGGCGATGCCGGGGATGGTGATCGGGCTGCCGCCGACGTGCCGTACCAGGGCGACGGGAGGCTCGGTACGGCGCTGCATCGCGAACGCGAGCGTGCCCACCAGCATGAGCACCAGCGCCACGATCAGCCCCGCGAACGGGTTGACCATGGTCGCCAGGACGGTCACCGTCGCTGGCCCGGTAACGAAGATCACCTCGTCGGCCACCGACTCGAACGCGAAGGCGGTGTGCAGCCGCGCCGAGCCGCCCAGCAGGTGGGACCAGCGCGCCCTGACCAGCGACCCGAGGGAGACCGAGCTGGCGCCGACCACGAAGCCGGAGACGTAGAGCGTCCAGCCGGGCAGGCCGAGTCCCGCGCACAGCATGAGCGCCGCCATGGCCGCGCCGTTGACCAGGGCGAGCGGTGTGATGATCCGGCCCTGGCCGAACCTGTCGACCAGGCGGCCCGACAGCGGGGCGGCGATGGCGTAGGAGAGGTTGGTGACGGCGGCGACGGCGCCTGCCGTGGCGTACGAGCCGGTGATGAAGGAGATGAGCAGGACGATGCCGATTCCCAGCATCGACATCGGCATCCTGCCGATGAATCCCGCGACGACGAAACCCTTCACGCCGGGCATGTTGAACAGCCCCCGGTACGGCCCGACCACTTGTGTCCCCCTACTCTTCAAGCGTTCAACGTTTGCGCACCGTGTGTCCGGACAGCAAGTGATTTTTCGCCTGATCGTCTAACGTGGCGCAGGTGTCTGCTCTTCCCTCTGTCCGGGGACTCATGATCGTTCTCGCCGTCGTGGTGTCGGTGGGCGCCGCGGGCGCGTTCGCGTTCACGATGAGCGAGGAGAAGAAGAAGGGCGCCGATCCCGCCCCGCCCGTCGTCCTCAAGGAGGAGACCCCGCGGCTCGACCAGCTGGTGCCGGTCAAGGAGTTCGGGCAGGGCGGCCCGGGGGTCTCGGTCACGCCGCCGCGCATGCTGGGCATCGCCCGGGCCACGGTGCCCAAGGACACCCGCCTGGCCCTCGGCGGCCTCAAGCACGTGCAGAAGGTGATCGTGGTGGACGCGGGCTCGGTCAGGATCTCCGGCACCGGCGTCAACCTCCTGGCCGTCGACCCCACCGAGTACCGCTCGTGGACCCCGCAGGCGGTCGCCGACCAGCCGGAGGTGTGGAGCGCGCTGGCCAGGGGCGAGCTGGTCGCCGACACCTCCGCCGCCCGCAGGTTCGGCCTGGTCCTCGGTGCCACGTACCAGATCGACGGCGGCCCGAGACTGCGCGTGGCCGCCTCCGCCACGCTCGGCCTGCCCGGCGTGGACGGCGTCGTCAGCACCGAGGTCGGCCGCAGCCTCGGCCTCATGCAGGGCGTGGCCGTCCTCCTGCACGGCAAGGAGGGCAAGATCCGCGAGGCGGGCGTGCGCCGGCTGCTGGGCAAGGACACCCAGGTGGTCACCATCGGCCGCGCCCCCGCCCGGCCCCGGCCGCAGAAGCAGGTGGTACGGCAGGGCAGCTACCTGGACCTCTACAAGTCGGCCGCCACCCGCTGCCCCGGCCTGTCGTGGACCGTGCTGGCCGCCATCGGCCAGGTGGAGAGCTCCCACGGGCGCAACAACGGCCCGTCGAGCGCCGGCGCCCTCGGCCCGATGCAGTTCATGCCCGCCACCTGGAAGGCCTACGGCGTCGACGGCGACGGCGACGGCCGCAGGGACATCTGGAGCCCCTACGACGCGGTGCCGGGCGCGGCCAACTACCTGTGCGCCAACGGCGCCGGCCAGGGCGGGCAGAAGCTGCGCAAGGCGGTGTGGTTCTACAACCACTCCTGGGACTACGTGAACAAGGTCCTCGGCCTGGCCGAGGCCTACGCCCGCGCCTACACCTGACCCCGCCCCGCCTGACCCCGCCGGCCCTGGTCTACGAGGGGCGTCGCACGGGCGCCGGGCAGCAGGTCAGCGGGCACGCCACCGGCTCCGGCTCGTCCATCAGCTCGCGCACCATGCGCACGAAACGCGGATGCGTGCCCGCCGTCGCCGCCCGCTCCAGCGGCAGCCCCAGCTCGGCGGCCAGTTGCCGGGCCTCGACGTCGAGGTCGAAGACGACCTCCATGTGGTCGGAGACGAAACCGATCGGCACCAGCACCACGGCGGGCGCGTTCGTCTTGCGCAGGTGGTCGAGCACGTCCGGCTCCAGCCACGGCACCTGCGGCGGGCCGCTGCGCGACTGCCACACCAGATCCCACGGCTCGTCGCGGCCGAGCGCCTGGTTGACCAGCTCGGCCGACCTGCGCAGCTGCGCCTCGTAGAGCCCGCCGGAGGGGCCCGCCGTCTCGGCCATGGAGACGGGGATGCTGTGCGCGGTGAACACCAGCCTGGCGTCGTCGCGGCCCAGCCGGTCGAGCGCCTGCCTGGTGTGGTCGGCCAGCGCGGCCACGAACCCCGGATGGTCGCCGAAGTGGCGCATCTTGACCAGCTCGGGCCCGCCATCGAGGGAGATGCGCCGGATGTCCTCGTAGTACTGCCGGCAGCTGGAGTAGCCGGCGAAGGCCGAGGTGGCGAAGACCGCCGCCTTCCTGACCCCGTCGGCCTTCATCTGCTTGACCGTGTCCTCGCCGAACGGCCGCCAGTTGCGGTTGCCCCAGTAGACCGGCACGTCCAGCTCCGGGCGCAGGGCCGCCATCAGGTCGCGGTTCTGCTGGTTGATCGGGCTGACCCCGCCGAAGGACTGGTAGTGCTCGGCCACCTCGAGCAGCCGCTCGCGCGGCACCCCCCGGCCCCGCACGACGTTCTCCAGGAACGGCATGACGTCGTCGGGCCCCTCGGGACCGCCGAAGGACAGCAGCAGCAGCGCGTCGTAGTTCCCCACGCCGGTAAGCCTAGGCGGACCACGATGTAGGTTCGTGACGTGAGCTCATTCAAGGATATTCGAGACTACGTTGCCATCCCCCGAGTTCTCTCGCTGAAGCTGTCGCCGGACGGATCCCGGCTCGTCAGCGCCGTCCAGTCGCTCAATCCCGACGGCAAGTCGTTCGGCACCGCGCTGTGGGCCATTCCCGTGGACGGCGAGCCGTACCGTCTCACCAGGAGCGCCAAGGGAGAGACCGGCACCGAGTTCACCTCGGCGGGTGACGTGCTGTTCGCCTCACGCCGTCCCGATCCGACCGTCAAGGACGCCGACGAGGAGGTGCCCGCCCTCTGGCTGCTGCCGCGCGCCGGCGGCGAGGCCCGCCAGGTGGCCGCCCGCCCCGGCGGGATCGCCGCGGCCAGGACGGCGGGCGACGTGGTCGTCTTCGCCTCCGACGTGCTGCCCGGCGACGAGGCCGCCGACGAGGAGCGGCGCAAGGCCCGCAAGGACGCAGGGATCAGCGCGATCCTGCACGAGGGGTACCCCGTCCGCTACTGGGACCACGACCTCGGGCCCGGCCGTACCCGCCTGTTCGCCGGCAGGCTCGGCGCCGACCGGCTGGAGGACGTGCGGGATCTGACCCCCGACTCCGGCAGTTCCCTCGGCGACCACCTGGACTTCGCCCTCACCCCCGACGGCGCCACGGTCCTGAGCACCTGGGCGGTGCCGACCGGCGCGGGCCAGCAGCGGATCGAGGTGGTCGCCATCGACGTGGCCACCGGCGAGCGGCGCACCCTGTTCGCCGCCGACGACCACGACTTCGAGGGGCCGCTGCGGATCTCGCCCGACGGCGCCCGCGTGGCCTGCTCGCGCAGCCGCCACACCGCGTTCGACGTCTCGGCCCGCTCCGAGCTGTGGATCGGCGAGATCGCCACGGGCGAGGGCAGGGTCCACGCCGACGACCTGTTCCCCACCGACCTGGCGTGGGCGGCCGACTCCACGGCCGTCTACCTCGCGGCCGACCACCAGGGCCGCCGCCCGGTCTTCCGCGTCTCCCTCGACGGCGCCGTCACGCGGCTCACCGCCGACGACGCCGCCTACCTGGCGCTCAACGCCTCCGTGGACGGCCGCTTCCTGTACGTCCTGCGCAGCGGCTACCACGCCCCCGCCACCCCGGCCAGGATCGACACCGCCACCGGCGAGGTCGTCGAGCTGCCCTCGCCCGCCCCCGCGCTGGAGCTGCCCGGCACGCTCACCGAGCTGACGGCCGTGGCCGACGACGGGCAGGAGATCCGCGGCTGGCTGGTGCTGCCCAGGGACGCCTCGGCCGAGAACCCGGCGCCGTTCCTGCTGTGGATCCACGGCGGCCCGGTCGCCTCCTGGAACGACTGGTCGTGGCGGTGGAACCCGTGGATCATGGCCGAGCACGGCTACGCCGTCCTCATGCCCGACCCCGCCCTGTCCACCGGCTACGGCCAGCACATGATCGACCGCGGCTGGGGCGACTGGGGCCCGCGCACGCTGGCCGACCTCGACTCCATCGTCGACGAGGCGCTCAAGCTGCCCGAGATCGACGAGACCCGCCTGGGCGCGATGGGCGGCTCCTTCGGCGGCTACATGGCCAACTGGGTGGCCGGGCACTCCGACCGCTACCGCGCGATCGTCACCCACGCCTCGCTGTGGAACCTCGACCAGTTCGCCGGCACCACCGACGCCTCCATGTACTGGCAGCGGGAGTTCGGCGCGCCCGGCTCCGAGCGGTACGGCAAGCTGTCCCCGCACGTGGCCCTCGACCGGATCAGCACGCCGATGCTGGTCGTCCACGGCGACAGGGACTACCGGGTGCCGATCGGCGAGGCGCTGCGCCTGTGGTGGGACCTGCAGCGCAGCGACGTCGAGTCGAAGTTCCTCTACTTCCCCGACGAGAACCACTGGATCCTCAAGCCGGGCAACGCCGTCGCCTGGTACGAGACGGTGCTCGCCTTCCTCGCTCAGCACGTGCTCGGCCAGGAGTGGAAGCGCCCCGAGTCGGTGGCGTAGATGACCGACTTCGCGGCACTGGCCACGGACATCGCCCGCGAGGCGGGCGACATGCTGCTGGCCAAGCGGCCGAGCAACCCCGAGGTCGTGCAGACCAAGTCGAGCCCCACCGACGTGGTCACCGCGCTCGACCGGGCCTCGGAGGAGCTCATCAGGGCCAGGATCAGGCAGGCCAGGCCCGACGACATGATCCTCGGGGAGGAGGGCGGCGACACCCCGGGCTCCAGCGGCGTGCGGTGGGTCGTCGATCCCATCGACGGCACCGTCAACTTCCTGTACGGCCTGCCCGAGTGGGCGGTCTCCATCGCCGTCGAGGTGGACGGCAGGGTCGTCGCGGGCGCCGTCAACGTGGCGCCGCGCGGCGAGCTGTTCAGCGCCTCCCTCGGCGGCGGGGCCGTCCTGCACAAGGACGGGCTCGCGCAGGAGCGGCTGCGCTGCAACAGCGGGGTGCCGCTGGCGCGGGCGCTGGTGGCGACCGGGTTCGGCTACGACGCCGCACGGCGCAGGGTGCAGGGGCAGATCGTGGCGGCCGTGCTGCCCGCCGTACGCGACATCAGGCGGGGCGGTTCGTGCGCGATCGACTTGTGCTCGGTGGCGGCGGGCCGGGTGGACGCCTACTACGAGCGCGGGATCAACTACTGGGACCACGCCGCGGCCGGGCTGGTCGCCACCGAGGCGGGGGCCAGGGTCGGTGGCCTGCACGGCAGGCCGGCCGGCGGTGAGCTCACCATCTGCGCCGCGCAGGGGCTGTTCGAGGAACTGCACGACCTGCTCGTGCCGCTCGATCCCGAGCGCGACGCCTGACCGGTGGGGTGCGGCGCACCCCGGACACGACGACGGCCGGAGCCTTCAGGCTCCGGCCGTCACGCGTGCGGGTGCGGTTCAGCGCGGCAAGGGGACGCCGTGGTCGTCGGCCAGGCGGCGCAGGTCCTCGATCTCCGCGGTGAGGGTGTCGGCGAGGTAGTCGTCGCCGACGGACCTCGCCTCGTCGAGACCCTTGTAGGCCTGGCAGAGGCGGCGTTCGATCGTGATCGTGAACTCGCCCATCTCACCTTCTCTCTCACATGCATCTCGGGGGCGGCGCGTGCGGTCATGGGGGTTCCACGGCACGCGGCGATGAGTGTCTGCCGGGTTTACCCACCCCGGCCGCGGTCCGAAACCTCCGATCGCGTGTGCCCTGCGTCACGCTGCCGCCGAACATGGCTTACCGTGCGTTTATCGGGGATGTGGGGACAATGAAGCCACATCGAGGAGCAGGGAGAGGGGCCGGCAGCCGTGCGGGTGCTTGTGGTGGAGGATGAGCGGGTGCTCGCCGACGCGATCGCGACGGGGTTGCGTCGTGAGGCCATGGCCGTGGACGTGGCCTACGACGGCGGAACGGCGCTGGAGAAGACCTCCTACATCGACTACGACGTGATCGTGCTGGACAGGGACCTGCCGGTGGTCCACGGCGACGAGGTGGCCCGCCGGCTGGTCGCCGACCGCAGCGCCTCCCGCATCCTCATGCTGACCGCCGCGGGCGACGTCGACGACAAGGTGGAGGGCCTCGGCCTCGGCGCCGACGACTACCTGGCCAAGCCGTTCGTGTTCATCGAGCTGGTGGCCCGGGTGCGCGCCCTCGGCCGCAGGTCGGCGCCCGCCCTGCCGCCGGTGCTGGAACGTTCGGGGGTACGGCTGGACCCCGGCAAGCGCCTGGTGGAGCGCGACGGCAGGGAGATCCAGCTGACGAAGAAGGAGTTCGCGGTCCTGGAGGAGCTGCTGCGCGCCGACGGCGCCGTGGTCAGCCAGGAGGACCTGCTGGACAAGGCATGGGACGAGAACATCGACCCGTTCACCAACGTCGTGCGCGTCACCATGATGACGCTGCGCAAGAAGCTCGGTGAGCCCCAGGTGATCGAGACCGTCCCGGGAGTGGGATACAAGTTGTGAGCGACGAGCAGGACCGCCCGGCGGTCCCCACCCATCCGATGATCAGCCCGCACTCGGAGCGGGCGAGCATGACACGGACGCGGATGGAGCAGCTGGGCCAGGGGGACGGGGACAAGGGCGGGCAGCGGCCGCCGCAGGAGGAGACGTGGGACGGCCCGCCGCCCATCCAGCCGGCGGCCGAGGAGACGATGGCCGAGCGCATCAGGGTGATGCGCGACAGGGTGAGCATCCGCTGGCGGCTCACCCTCACCTACAGCGCGCTGTTCTTCGCCGCGGGCGCCTTCCTGCTCGCGGTGATGTACCTGATCGTCAGCGCGGTGCTGCACCAGGGCTTCTCCTTCACCCTGAAGCTGCCGCAGTGGGCGCCGGAAGGGCTGGCCGAGTCCCTGAACGACCAGTCCCAGCTGCTGATGAACAACAACATCAACCTGATCCTCGAGAACCTGATCAGGCAGTCGATCATGGTGTTGATCGGGGTCGGCATCCTGGCGCTGATCCTCGGCTACTTCGTGGCCGACCGGGCGCTGCGTCCCGTGACGCAGATGACCGCGACGGCCAAGAAGCTGTCCGAGAGCAACCTCGCCCACCAGCGCATCGACCTCAAGGGTCCGCAGGACGAGCTGAAGGAGCTGGCCGACACCTTCGACGCGATGCTGACCAGGCTCAACATCGCCTTCGACACCCAGCGCAGGTTCGTGGCCAACGCCTCGCACGAGCTGCGCACACCGCTGACCATCAACAGGACGGTGCTGGAGATCGCGCTGTCCGACCCTGAGGCGTCCGAGGACCTCAAGGCGCTGGGCCGTACCCTCCTGGAGGTCAACGCCCGCAACGAGAAGCTGATCGAGGGCCTGCTGCTGCTGGCCAGGAGCGAGCGCGAGCTGCGCGTGCGCAAGCCGGTCGACGTCAAGGAGGTCGCGACGACGGCCGTGGAGCAGCTGGCGCCCTTCGCGGCCGAGCACGGCGTCACCGTCACCACCGAGCTGTCGGCCGCGCCGACGCTGGGCGACCCCGTCCTGCTAGAACGCTCCATCAGCAACCTGCTCGAGAACGCCGTCAAATACAACATCCCAGAAAACGGAAAAGTCTGGATCCGGACGGGAATGGTGGACGGGGCACTGGTTGTTCAGGTGGCCAACACGGGACAGCATGTCCCGGCGTACGAGGTCAACAGCCTGTTCGAGCCCTTCAGACGGCTCCACGCCGACCGCGTGGACTCGGCGAAAGGCTCGGGTCTCGGCCTGTCCATCGTCCGCGCGGTCGTGCAGGCGCACGGCGGAAACGTGGCCGCGGTGCCGCGCGACGGCGGAGGACTTGTCGTGACCATTCGACTTCCCGGGCGCTAGTCCGGCGTGTTGATCTGACGGGGGAGTCTCGTTCGCGCCGTACATGTGGTTGGATGTGCCGTCGAACACGGTGGTGCATGCCGCCAATGCTGTGTGTTTCGCCATATTTGGCTAACCACGGGCCGTTGGTAGCACGCCCCAACGTGTCGGGAGGTTCAGCAGCCGTTCCTTCGGGGTACCGATGCACAAATCTCCCGGAGGAATCGGGCACAAGATGGGCCTCTCGGACGTTAGACACGCGCGACGAGCGCGAGACCATAGATGAGGGGGATGGAGCGAGCACAATGGCAACCGACTACGACAGCCCGCGCAAGACCGACGACGACCTGGGGGAGGACAGCCTCCAGGAACTCCAGGCGCGGCGCACTGACAAGTCGTCCGGCAGCATCGACATCGACGAGACCGACCTCGCCGAGTCGCTGGAGCTGCCCGGTGCTGACCTGTCGAACGAGGAGCTGTCCCTGCGGGTGATCCCTCGCCAGGCCGACGAGTTCACCTGCTCGCGGTGCTTCCTTGTGCACCACCGCAGCCAGCTGGCCTCCGAGAGGAACGGGCAGCAGGTCTGCAAGGAGTGCGCCGCCTGACGGAGAGGGCACCTCATCGTGTCATCCAGGAATGAGGAGCGGGACGACCCTGTGAACGACCCGACGGTCGCAGAGTCGTCCGCTGCCTCCACCGCGGACGAGGATCGCGAACACGAGGCCGCGGACCTCGACAACGAGGTAGGCGAGCTCGTCGGCCGCCTGGTGCGGCCCGGTGAGCTGAAGAGCGCCGAGCGGCGCAGGCTGCTCGGCCGCCTCGGCGTGGCACTGTCCGAGGGAGCCAGGAAGGCGCAGGCCTCGGGCGTCGGCCGGGGCAGGTGGCTGGCCGAGGTCTTCCTGAAGATCGCACCACGCATCCCCATCCGAGACCTCGCGACCCTGTCCGACCACCACCACGGCCTCACCGGCGAGCAACTGGCCGACGATCTCGTCCGCACCGCGCAGAAGGCGACGATGACGATCGGCGCGATCGGCGGGGCACTGGCCGCCGCCGAGTTCGCCGCGCCCCCGCTGCTGCTGTCGGCGCCCGCCCAGCTGGTCGCCGAGACCATCCTGGTGGCCGCGATCGAGGTCAAGCTGCTGGCCGAGCTCCACCAGGTCTACGGCGTCGAGGTGCCGGGCACGGGCACCCAGCGGGCCGTCGCCTTCACCGTGGCGTGGTCCAAGCAACGCGGCATCGACCCCCTCGCCCCCGCCTCGGTCACGCTCGCGCTGGGCGGGGCCGCGAAGACGGCGCTCCGCAACAGGCTGATGCGGACCCTCGGACGGCACCTGACGACGCTCGGCCCGTTCCTGACCGGAGCCGTGGCCGGTGGCGCGCTCAACCGGGCCGCGACCAGGCGACTCGGCGCGGCGATCCGCGCCGACCTGCGCATCAAGGGGTCCGCTCTGCCGCGGCCCGCCGACGCCGCCGAGCTCGAGAGCTGATCCGCGCCCAGGTGGCGTGGCCCTTCCCCCGTCGCGCCCCTGGGGTCCGTGTCAACGGGTGCGCAACCCGTCGAAGGCGATCGTCAGGATCGCCTCGGCCAGCTCGTCGGCCGATCCGCCGCGTGACGGCTGGTACCACTCGGTGATCGAGTTGACCGTGCCGAACAGCAACCGTGTCACCAGCGCGGGATCCACGTCCGGTCTGATGTGCCCCTCGGCCGCGGCCTCCTTCACCAGGTGGCTGACGAACCTGTCGAACTCCCTCCGCCGCTCGAGCGCCTGCTGCTCGGTGGCGCTGTTGCCGCGCACCCTCAGCAACAGTGTCACGTACGGCAGCCGTTCGACGAGGATCGACACGCTGCGCCGGACCACCCACTCCAGCCGCGCGATCGCGGGGCCCGAGGTGGCCATGGGGTCGGCGATCATCGTGAACAGGCCGTCCAGCGCCCGGTCGAGGGCCCGGGCGAGCAGCTGCTCCTTGCCCGGCACGTGGTAGTAGATCGCCGACTTGGTCATCCCGAGGGCGCGGGCGAGGTCCTCCATGCTGGTGCCGTCGTAGCCGCGCTCGTTGAACACCGTCACGGCCGTGTGCAGGACGGACTCGGGGTCGTGCCCGCGCCCGCGCTGACGGGTCGGAGTGGTGGTCATGGGCTAATTATCCCGAAGGTCCACTACGCGCTGGAGCTTTCCCGCCGACCTGGCCAGCGTCCCCTGCGCCACGAGCTCGACCGCGATCGTCACGCCGACGGTGTCCTTGACCGTCCTGGCGAGCGCCTCGCCGGCGCCTTCGGCCCCCGGGGCGGCCTCCACCCGGACCGTCATCACGTCGAGGCGCCCGGGCCTGCTCAGCTCGATCAGGAAGTGCGGCGACAGGCCCGGCGTGCGCAGCACGATCTCCTCGATCTGCGTGGGGAAGACGTTGACGCCGCGCAGGATGATCATGTCGTCGGTACGGCCCCGGACCTTCTCCATCCGCCGGAAGGCGGGCATCGCCGTACCGGGCAGCAGGCGGGTCAGGTCGTGGGTGCGGTAGCGGATGACGGGCATGGCCTCCTTGGTGAGCGAGGTGAAGACCAGCTCGCCCCTGCCGGAGGCGTCCGCGTCGACGATCTCGGGATAGAAGTGGTCCTCCCAGATGTGCAGGCCGTCCTTCGTCTCGACGCACTCCTGGGCCACGCCGGGGCCGATGACCTCCGACAGGCCGTAGATGTCGACGGCGTCCAGGCCGAAGGCGTCCTCGATCTCGGCGCGCATCTCCTCCGTCCACGGCTCGGCGCCGAACAGGCCGACCCGCAGCGAGGTCGCGCGCGGGTCGAGCCCCTGCGCCTCGAACTCCTCCAGCAGCGCCAGCATGTACGACGGCGTCACCATGATGACGTCGGGGCGGAAGTCGGTGATGAGCTGGACCTGGCGGGGCGTCATGCCGCCGGAGACCGGCACCACCGTGCAGCCGAGCCGCTCGGCGCCGTAGTGCGCGCCGAGCCCGCCGGTGAACAGCCCGTAGCCGTAGGCGACGTGCACGATGTCGCCGGGCCTGCCGCCGGCCGCCCTGAGCGACCTGGCCATGACGTCGGCCCAGGTGTCGATGTCGCGCCTGGTGTAGCCCACCACGGTGGGCCTTCCGGTCGTGCCGCTGGAGGCGTGGATGCGCACCACCTGCTCGCGCGGCACCGCGAACATGCCGAACGGGTAGCGGGACCGCAGGTCGTCCTTGGTGGTGAAGGGGAACATGGCCAGGTCGTCCAGCTTCTTGCAGTCAGCCGGATGGACCCCCGCCGCGTCGAACTTCTCCCGGTACAGCGCGACGTTGCGGTAGGCGTGGTCGAGGGTCCACCGCAGCCGCTCCAGCTGCAGCGCGGCCAGCTCGTCCGACGAGATCATGGCTCCTCCTCCCGCAGGCGCGGACACGCCGGCGCGACACGGATGTCTCCCTTGTCAGCTGACCGAATGTTCGGTAAACACATCATCGTCCGCAGGTCCTGTCAAGGGAGGGGCGACCATGTTCGACCAGCACAGGCAGACGCTCAGCCGGGCCATGGAGGCCATCGCCGAGCGGGGCTACTGGAGCGCCTACCCCGAGTCGCCGAGCCCCCGGGTCTACGGCGAGGGCGCGGCCGAGCGGGGCAAGGAGGCCTTCGAGTCCTACCTGGGCAAGCCCTTCCCGCTCGACCAGCCGGGCACCGGCCTGTGGATCGGCGCCGAGCGCTCGCCGTACGGGATGGAGCTGGGGGTGACCTATCCGGAGCCGTCGCCCGAGCAGCTCGTCGACGTCGCCGGAGCCGCGATGCCCGCCTGGCGCGACGCGGGCCCGCAGGTGCGCGCGCAGGTCTGCGCCGAGATCCTGCACCGGATCAACCAGCGCAGCTTCGAGATCGCCAACGCCGTCCAGCACACCACCGGGCAGGCGTTCGTCATGGCCTTCCAGGCCGGCGGGCCCCACGCGCAGGATCGCGGGCTCGAGGCCGTCGCCTACGGCCTGGCCGCCATGACCGCCGCCCGGCCCCGCGCGCGGTGGGAGAAGCCCGGCAAGGGTGACCCGCTGGTCATGGACAAGACGTTCACCGTCGTGCCCCGCGGCGTCAGCCTGGTCATCGGCTGCAACACCTTCCCTACCTGGAACGCCTACCCGGGGCTGTTCGCCTCGCTGGTGACCGGCAACCCGGTCATCGTCAAGCCGCACCCTGGCGCGATCCTGCCGCTGGCCATCACCGTGGCCGTCGCCAGGCAGGTGCTGGAGGAGGCCGGCTTCGACCCCAACCTCGTCACGCTCGCCGCCGAGGAGGGCCAGGGCCTGGCCACCCAGCTCGCCACTCATCCCGACGTGCGGATCGTCGACTTCACCGGCTCCACCGAGTACGGCGACTGGCTGGAGCGCAACGCCACCCAGGCGCTCGTGCACACCGAGAAGGCCGGGGTCAACCCGATCGTCGTCGACTCCACCGACTCCTACCGGGGCATGCTCGGCAACATCGCCTTCTCGCTGTCGCTCTACAGCGGCCAGATGTGCACGGCGCCGCAGAACATCCTCATCCCCTCCGGCGGCATCGAGACCGACGCGGGTCACAAGAGCTTCGCCGAGGTGGCCACCGACCTGGCCGGCGCCGTCACGCGGCTGCTCGGCGACGACACCAGGGCCGTCGAGTTCACCGGCGCGATCGTCAACGCGGGCGTGCTGGGCCGGCTGGAGGCGGCGCCCTCCCTCGGCGAGGTCGTCCTGGAGTCCAGGGCGGTGGCCCACCCCTCCTTCCCCGAGGCGACCGTGCGCACCCCGGTGATCGTCAAGCTCTCCCAGGCCGACGAGGAGATCTACGGGCGCGAGCACTTCGGCCCGATCGCCTTCGTCATCGCCACGGGGTCCACCGAGGAGTCCCTGGCCGTGCTGCGGCGGACGATCTCGGCCCGCGGCGCGCTGACCGCCTCGGTCTACTCCACCTCCGCTCAGGTGCTCGAGGCGGCCGAGCGGGCGGCGCTCGACGCGGGGGTCAACCTGTCGTGCAACCTGACCGGCGGGGTGTTCGTCAACCAGTCGGCGGCCTTCAGCGACTACCACGGCACCGGGGCCAATCCGGCCGCCACCGCCTCGCTCACCGATCCGGGGTACGTGGCGAGCCGGTTCTTCGTCGTCCAGTCGCGTCGCCACGCCTGACCCGGCGGCGTGAGATGAGTGTGCGGGTCGCGGTGATCGGCGGCGGTCGCATGGGCGCCGGCATCGCCCAGGTCTTCCTCGCCACCGGCGCGCTGGTGACCGTCCAGGAGGCCGACGACCGCGCGGCAGGGGCGGCCGCCGAGCGCATCGCCAAGGGTCTGCGGACGGCCGAGTCCCGGCAGCCGGACGTGCGCGCCGCCGAGGCGCTGCGGCGGCTGTCTCTCGGCCCGGTGCCCGAGACGGCCGACCTGGTGATCGAGGCGGTGCCGGAGGACCCGAAGCTCAAGGCCGAGGTCCTGGCCGAGGCCGAGGCGCGCGTCGGGCCGCAGGCGCTGCTGGCCACCAACACCAGTTCGCTGTCCGTCAGCGAGCTGTCGGCCGCGCTGCGCGGCCCGCACCGGCTGATCGGCCTGCACTTCTTCAACCCCGTCCCGGTCCAGCGCCTGGTCGAGATCGTCGTCACCCCGCACACGCCGCCCGCGGTGCTGGCCGCGGCCCGGCGGCACGTCGAGGCGCTGGGCAAGACAGGCGTGGTGGTCAACGACTCGCCCGGCTTCGCCACCAGCCGCCTCGGCGTGCTCCTCGGCCTGGAGGCCATCCGCATGGTCGAGGAGGGCGTGGCCGGCGCCGAGGACATCGACACCGCCATGACCCTCGGCTACAACCACCCCATGGGCCCGCTCCGGCTCGGCGACCTGGTCGGCCTCGACGTACGGCTGGCCATCGCCGAGTACCTGCACGCCAGGCTCGGTGCCCGCTTCGAGCCGCCCGCCCTGCTGCGGGCGATGGTGGCCAGAGGGGAGCTGGGCCGCAAGACGGGGAAAGGATTTTACATCTGGGACAGTTGACCGATTTGTGTTTCTTTGTGCACGTCCGGGGTATGGGTCTGCGGACCCTCGACTCCCAGGAGGACATGCGTGACCGGCCGCAGCTCGTTCCTGATCGTCGCCAACCGGTTGCCGGTGGACAGGACGACGGAACCCGACGGCACGGCCTCATGGCGCCGGAGCCCCGGCGGGCTCGTCACGGCCATCGCGCCCGTCATGCAGCGCCGCCAGGGCGCCTGGCTCGGCTGGCACGGCGCGCCGGACGAGCACCTGCGGCCGTTCGAACACGAAGGCATGAGCCTGATCCCGGTCCCGCTGTCGGCCGAGGAGGTCGAGCTCTACTACGAGGGCTTCTCCAACGCCACCCTCTGGCCCCTCTACCACGACGTGGTCGCCACACCCGTCTTCGAGCGCCCCATGTGGGAGGCCTACCGGCGGGTCAACGAGCGCTTCGCCGACGCGGCCGCCGCGACCGCGGCGGAGGGGGCGGTCGTCTGGATCCAGGACTACCAGCTGCAGCTCGTGCCCGCCATGCTCCGTGAGCGCCGGCCCGACCTGCGCATCGGCTTCTTCCTGCACATCCCCTTCCCGCCGGTCGAGCTGTTCTGGCGCCTGCCGTGGCGTACCGAGCTGCTGGAGGGCCTGCTCGGCGCCGACCTGGTCGGCTTCCAGCTGCCGGGCGGCGCCTCCAACTTCATCAGGCTGTGCCGCCGCCTGCTCGGGCTGTCGTACAAGAGCAACGAGGTCTACGTCGGCGACCGCGTCGTCACCGCGCAGGCCTTCCCCATCTCGGTCGACTTCTCCGAACTCGACGTCCTGGTCCGCGAGCAGCACATCGTGCAGCGCGCCAAGGAGATCCGCGCCGAACTCGGCGACCCCGAACACGTGCTGCTTGGCGTCGACCGGCTCGACTACACCAAAGGCATCGGCCAGCGCCTGGAGGCCTTCGGCGAGCTGCTGGGCGAGGGCCAGGTCAGCCCGGGCGAGGCGGTGTTCGTCCAGATCGCCACACCGAGCAGGGAACGCGTCGAGGAGTACCGCAGGCTCCGCGACGACATCGAGCTGCAGGTGGGCAGGATCAACGGCGAGCACTCCCTGCTCGGCCACCAGCCGATCCAGTACTTCCACCAGTCGCACGACCGCGACGAGCTGGCCGCCCTCTACCTGGCGGCCGACGTGATGGTCGTGACGCCGCTGCGCGACGGGATGAACCTGGTGGCCAAGGAGTACGTCTCCTGCCACCACGACCTGCGCGGGGCGCTGGTGCTGAGCGAGTTCGCCGGCGCCGCCGACGAGCTGCGGCAGGCCTACCTGGTCAACCCCTACGACGTCGAGGGGCTCAAGCGGACGATGATGACCGCCATGCGGGCCACCCCGCACGAGGTGGCCCGGCGGATGCGCGCGCTGCGCCGGCGGGTGTCTACCTACGACGTCGACCGCTGGGCGAGCGAGTTCCTCACTGCTCTGGAGTCTTGAGCGACTTCCAGGCCAGGTAGCGCTTCTTCGCGGTCTTGTTGACCACGATCTGGGCCACCTGCATGCCCACGCCCATCACCACCGCGTAGCCGATCGCCTCGGCCATGCCGACCTCGTCGGACTCGGTGTCGACGGGCGGCTGCTTGCCGGTCACCTTCAACCAGGCGTAGCCGAGCAGCTTCTTGGCCGCCCAGGCGGTGGCAAGACCCACCAGGCCGCCGATCACCCGCCACGCCAGGTCGGGCTTCTCCTCTGTCTTCATGTGTGCAACCCTATTCGCCTTCGCCGCGTACCATTTGGAGGCATGACTCAGCGATCACGCCCTGTGCCCATGCCCGAGAAACCCACTCTCGACGGCCTGGAGCAGGTATGGGTAGAGCGCTGGGACTCCGATGGCGTCTACCGCTTCGACCGGTCGAAGACGCGGGAGCAGATCTACTCCATCGACACCCCGCCGCCGACCGTCTCCGGCTCGCTCCACGTCGGACACGTCTTCTCCTACACCCACACCGACACCATCGCCCGTTACCAGCGGATGCGCGGGCGCGAGGTCTTCTACCCCATGGGGTGGGACGATAACGGCCTGCCGACCGAGCGCAGGGTGCAGAACCACTTCGGCGTGCGCTGCGACGCCTCCGTGCCCTACGACCCCTCCTTCCGGCCGCCCGACAAGCCGGGCAAGCAGCAGATCAGCATCTCCCGGCGCAACTTCGTCGAACTGTGCGAGCGGCTCACCCTGGAGGACGAGAAGGCCTTCGAGCACCTGTGGCGGCGGCTGGGCCTGTCGGTCGACTGGAGCCTGACCTACGCCACCATCGACGGCGCCTCCCGCGCCGCCTCCCAGCGCGCCTTCCTGCGCAACCTGGCCAGGGGCGAGGCCTACCAGGCCGAGGCGCCGACGCTGTGGGACGTCACCTTCCGCACCGCCGTCGCCCAGGCCGAGCTGGAGGACAGGGAGTGGCCGGGCGCCTTCCACCGCGTCTCCTTCTACGGTGACCAGGGCCCGGTCTGGATCGAGACCACCAGGCCCGAGCTGATCCCGGCCTGCGTCGCCCTCGTCGCCCACCCCGACGACGAGCGCTACCAGCGCCTGTTCGGCACCAGCGTGCTGTCGCCGCTGTTCGGCGCCGAGGTGCCGGTCCTGGCCCACCACCTGGCCGAGCCCGACAAGGGCTCCGGCATCGCGATGATCTGCACCTTCGGCGACGTCACCGACGTCACCTGGTGGCGCGAGCTCAACCTGCCCACCAGGCCCGTCATCGGCTGGGACGGCAGGCTGCTGCCCGAGCCGCCGGACGGCGTGGAGGCCGAGCCGTACAAGGAGCTGGCGGGCAAGACCGTCCACAGCGCACGCGAGCGGATCGTCGAGATGCTGCGCGCCTCCGGCGACCTCGCCGGCGAGCCCCGCCCCGTCAGCCGCCCGGTGAAGTTCTACGAGAAGGGCGACAAGCCCCTCGAGATCGTCACCACCCGCCAGTGGTACATCCGCAACGGCGGGCGCGACGCCGAGCTGCGCGAGCGGCTGCTGGCCAGGGGCGCCGAGCTGGTCTGGCACCCGCCGCACATGCGGGTGCGCTACGACAACTGGGTCAAGGGCCTGGCGGGCGACTGGCTGATCTCCCGCCAGCGTTTCTTCGGCGTGCCGTTCCCCGTCTGGTACGAGGTCGACACCGGGGCGCTGATCCTGCCGGCCGAGGACACGCTGCCCGTCGACCCCTCCTCCGACGTGCCGCCCGGCTACACCGAGGACCAGCGCGGCGTGCCGGGCGGGTTCGTCGGCGACACCGACGTCATGGACACCTGGGCCACCTCGTCGCTGTCGCCGGAGATCGTCGGCGGCTGGGAGCAGGACCCCGACCTGTTCGCGCGGGTCTTCCCGATGGACCTGCGGCCCCAGGCCCACGAGATCATCCGCACCTGGCTGTTCTCCACGGTGGTCCGCGCCCACCAGGAGTTCGACTCGCTGCCGTTCAGGAACGTGGCGATCTCGGGCTGGATCCTCGATCCCGACCGCAAGAAGATGTCGAAGTCCAAGGGCAACGCCACCACGCCCATGGCGATGCTGGAGGAGTACGGCTCCGACGCCGTCCGCTACTGGGCGGCGGGCGGCCGTCCCGGCACCGACACCGCCTTCGACACCGGCCAGATGAAGATCGGCCGCCGGCTGGCGATCAAGATCCTCAACGCGTCGAAGTTCGTGCTCGGCTTCCCCGAGGGAGACCGGGTCACCGAGCCGCTCGACCTGTCGATGCTGGCCGCGCTGGCGCAGACGGTGCGTGAGGCCACCGACGCCTTCGAGGGCTACGACTACGCGCGGGCCCTGGAGGTGGCCGAGCGCTTCTTCTGGTCCTTCTGCGACGACTACCTCGAGCTGGTCAAGGCCCGCGCCTACGACGGCGACGCGGCGGCCTCCTCCGCGCACGCCGCGCTCAGGCAGGCGCTCGACGTGCAGCTGCGGCTGTTCGCGCCGTTCCTGCCGTTCGTCACCGAAGAGGTGTGGTCGTGGTGGCGTGACGGGTCGGTCCACCGCGCCTCGTGGCCCGTGGCCGAGCCAGGCCAGGGCGACCCCGCGCTGCTGGCGGAGGTGTCGGAGGTGCTGCGGCAGGTCCGCAAGGCCAAGTCCGAGGCCAAGGTGTCGATGCGCGCCGAGATCGCCAGGCTCACCGTCGGCACGCCGCAGGCCGGGCTGGTCCGCCAGGGCGCCGACGACCTGTGCGGCTCCGGCAACGTCGACGAGTTCGTGCTGGAGCCGGCCGAGGAGCTGACCGTCTCCGTCGAACTGGCGTGATTTGCGGGGGTACGGCCCGCGCCGTACCCCCGTATCTTTCGTCGACGGCGATAACCGCGCGCGTTCGGGCCGGTGACATGCCAGTCTTGAACATGTGTTCTCCGACCGCCCAACCCAGCTGGTACCTCCCGTCGTGGCCAAGATGGCCGCCTGGAGTGCGTGCCTGATCGTCGTCGGCGTGGTCGTCTACGTCTTCGCCTCGATAGTGGCCAGGCTCAGCTTCGTGGCCCTGCCGGTGGCGATCGCGCTGTTGCTGACCGCGCTGCTCTTTCCGCTGACCAGCAGGCTGACCCGTGCGGGTCTGCGGCCCATCTACGCCACCTGGATCACGCTGCTGATCGCGCTCGCCGTCCTGGTCGGCGCGGGCTGGCTCATCGGGGCCAGAGCCAGCGACGAGTTCCCGACCGTGGTCGACCAGGTGCAGAAATCGATCAACGAGCTGCGCGACTGGCTGGTGACCGGACCCATCCACCTCGACACCAAGCAGCTCGACGACTGGGTCCAGACCATCACCAACCAGCTGAAGACCTCGCAGGCCGCCCTCACCAACACCGTGCTGACCGCGGGGCAGGTCGCCATCGAGGTGCTCGCCTCGATCGTGCTCATGCTGTTCGTGACCTTCTTCCTGCTCAAGGACGGCGACCGGATCTGGTCGTGGTTCCTCAAGGGCTTCGGCGGGATGTCCTCGCGCGTCGACCGGGCGGGCCGGGCCGCGTGGACCACCGTCTCCCACTACGTGCAGGGCACGGTGGCCGTCGCCGCCGTCCACGGCCTGCTCATGGGCATCGTGCTGGCCGGGCTCGGCGTGCCGCTGTGGGCGCCGCTGGCCATCCTCATCTTCCTGGCCAGCTTCATCCCCATCATCGGCATCTTCATCGCCGGCACGGTGGCCACGCTGGTCACGCTCGGCACCACCAGCCCGCTCAAGGCGCTGATCTTCCTGGCGGTGCTCATCGTCGAGCAACAGCTGGAAAACCACGTGCTGCAGCCGCTCATCGTGGGGCGGGCGCTCAACTTCCACCCTCTGGCGATCATCATCGTGCTGGCCGTGGGCGGCATCCTCGGCGGCATCGCGGGGGCGGCCGTGGCCGTACCCGTCGCGGCGGTCATCTACCGGGCGCTCCCCGAGCTCCGGCACGAGACCCCCGCGCTGCCACCGGCGGAGAAGCCGCCGCCCCCGACGACGGAGACGCCACCATCGCCGCAGCCGCCCGCGGAGAAGGAATCCGAGCAGTCCAAGGGGTAGTCTCATGCCTCATGACGCGTACGTTGGGGTGTAGCGAGGAGACCGCATGACCGTAGAGGTGCTCATTCACCGCCTCGACCCCGACCTGCCGGCGCCGAGCTACGCCCACCCGGGCGACGCGGGGGCGGATCTGGTGGCCGCGGCGGACGTCGAGCTGCTGCCGGGCGAGCGGGCACTGGTCGGCACCGGCGTGGCGATCGCGCTGCCCGACGGCTACGCCGCCTTCGTGCACCCACGGTCCGGTCTGGCCGCCAGGCACGGCGTCACGCTCGTCAACGCGCCGGGCACCGTCGACGCCGGCTACCGGGGCGAGATCAAGGTGACGCTTCTCAACACCGACACCAAGGAGCCGGTCCGGCTGCGCCGCGGCGACCGCATCGCCCAGCTGGTCGTCCAGCGGGTCGAGCGGGCCACCTTCTACGAGGTCGAGCGGCTGCCCGGCTCCGTGCGCGGGAACAACGGCTTCGGTTCCACGGGCAGATAGGGAGTGATCGACAGTGTTCCGACGTCGCAGGCGTGAGCAGCCCGAGCAGGCTGCCGCCGAGGCGGCCGTCCAGCAGCCGCAGGACATACGCGAATCGGGCCCGTGGGACGCCGACGAGCCGCACCCCGAGGCCGACCGCGTCGATCTCGGCGGCATGCGCGTCAACATCGGCTCTGGCTTCGACGTGCAGATCGCGGTGGCCGGCGACCAGCCGATCGGCGTGGTGGTCATCCAGGGCGACAGCGCCCTGCAACTGCACGCCTTCGCCGCGCCCAAGCGGGGAGGGCTGTGGGAGGAGGTCAGGACCAAGCTGGCCGCCAGCGTGAAGGAGGCGGGCGGCACGGTCGAGACGACCGAGGGCCCGTTCGGCCCCGAGCTCGTCGGCACCATCCCCGCCGAAGGCGGCGCCCAGCCGGTCCGCTACGTGGGCATCGACGGCCCGCGCTGGTTCCTGCGCGCGGTGATCAACGGCAAGGCCGCCGTCGACGCCGCCGCGGCCGGGCCGTTCGAGGCCGTCATCCGCGACGTCGTCGTGGTCCGCGGCGAGGAGCCCATGGCTCCCGAAGAGCCCATCCTGCTGCGCATTCCCGGCGACCGGCACGCCGCGCCTGGCGCCCCGGAAGCCGGTCTCGACCCGTTCACGAGAGGGCCGGAAATCACCGAGACCCGTTGAGCGCCGCATCGCATAAGCTGGGTCATCATGACTAGTACGGCAGAGCCCTCCAAACGCGGGGGATTGCGCGGATTCTTCAGCAGACTGGCCTCCACGCAGGCCGAGCTGGAGGCCGAGGAGCTGCGGGAAGACGCCGACCAGGCGGGCGCCACGCCGATCGTCTCCTGCGGAGGCAGGCGGCGCTTCTGCGTAGCGGGTACGCTACGAACGGTGACGTTGCGGCCCCGGGGCGGCGCCCCCGCGCTGGAGGCCGAGCTCTACGACGGCTCCGACGTGATCGACCTGGTGTGGCTGGGCCGACGCAAGATCGCGGGCATCGAGCCGGGCCGCGCCGTCAAAGCCGAGGGCCTGGTCAGCATGCAAGACGGGCGCAAGGTGATGTTCAACCCGCGCTACGAACTGCGCCCAGGCGCCTGACAGGGAGCTAGCGAACACGTGACAGAGCAGGCTACGGCACACCAGACCGTTGAGGCGGCCATCAGGGCGCAGCTGTCGAAGGCGCTCGGGGGCATCCGCGGCATCGTGGAGGCCGCGGTGCCGACCATCGCCTTCACCGTGTCGTGGCTGGTGACCGGGCAGCTCAACAAGTCGCTCATCATCAGCGCGTCCATCGCGGGCGTGCTGCTGGTGGCGCGCCTCGCGCAGCGCTCCACGCCACAGTTCGTGATCAACAGCCTGATCGGCATCGGCATCGGCTGGTTCTTCGCCTCCCGCACCGGTGACGCGCGCGACGTCTACCTGCCGGGCATCCTGTACAACGCCGGATACGCCGCGGCCATGCTGATCTCCATCCTGGCCCGGTGGCCGGTCGTCGGCTTCATCATCGGCTCGGTCACCGGCGATCCCACCGGGTGGCACAAGGAGCCGAGCGTCGTGAAGCTGTGCACCAGGCTGACGTGGCTGCTCATGCTGCCGTGCGTGGTGCGGGTGGCGGTGCAACTGCCGATCTACCTGTTCGGCGGCGGCGACGAGGCGATCGCCGCGCTGGGCATCGCCAAGGTGCTGATGGGCTGGCCGCTGCAGGTCGCGAGCCTGGCCGCGATGGCCTGGATCCTCAGCCGCGGCCGCACCCCCATCGCCGCCGCGGTCTGAGAGCTTCGCCGTACGGCGGGCACAGAAGAGGCCACCGGGGTCACCGGTGGCCTTTCGTCATTTCCGACGCCCTGAGAACCCGCCGTCACGGCTGTCCGGCGCTCTGAGAGCCCGCGGTCACGTCTGTCCGGCGCTCTGAGAGCCTGCGGTCACGTCGTTATCGCCGGCGGGCCGGTGGGCGAACCCCTGGTCAGGCGGTGGCGCCCGACGCGGTGGACAGGACGAGTGACGCGACGGCCAGCGCGAGGAAACCGCCGGGGAAGGCGATGTTGTGGAACACCCGCGTGCGCACGTGGAGGGCGACGGCGCCGACGAAGAACAGGACGAGTCCGATCGCGGCGGCGATCCCGATGAACGGAACACCCAGGAGCCCGAGCAGGAGCCCGGCGGCGCCGGCGGCTTTCAGGGCGGCCAGCAGCGGGATCCACGAGTGCGAGATGCCCAGCTCAGCCGAGTTGGCCAGGACGAACCGGGCCCGAGCGAAGTCGGCGGAAGCGGCCCCGGCGTTCACCACGATCGTGACGAGGGTGACCAGGACATAGGCGATGGACATGCGGAGGGCCTCCGTTCGGCCGGGATGCGGCAAGTGTCGGCGAGGTCGGGTGGCCGAGGTGTCTCCACCACCGTGGACCGTCGCGGCCACCTGCACCAAGCCTCGTCGAGCGCCGGCTTGAACGTCCAATACCTGCATCTATAACCTGACGGCATGGATGTCGACACCCGGTTGCTGCGGTACTTCGTCGCCGTGGCGGAGGACGGCAGCCTCACCCGGGCCGCGGAACGGCTGTTCGTGTCGCAACCGGCGCTGACCAAGCAGATCAGGCAGCTCGAATCGCAGCTCGGCGTACGGCTGTTCACCCGTTCCCGAGCCGGCATGGCTCTCACCGAACCGGGCCAGGCCCTGGCGGAGCAGGTCCCCGCCCTGCTGGACGACTGGGACCGGGTGCTGCGGGAGACCAGGCGCGTGGCCGGCCGGGCGGCCCGCGTGCTGCGGGTCGGCTTCCTGGCCAGCGCCGCCAACGAGGCCACCCAGGACATCATCGCGGCCTTCGCCCGGCGCCGGCCGGGCTGGCGGGTCGACATGCGCCAGGCGGCATGGTCGGACCCGGCGGCCGGACTCGCCGACGGAGAGGTCGACGTCGCCCTGCTGCGCCTGCCCTTTCCCGGCCAGGACGCCCTGCGCGTCGAGGTGCTGTTCACCGAGCCCCGCTGGGTCGCGCTGCCCTCGGCGCACCCGCTCGCCACACGGGAACTGATCCCCTTCCGGGACCTGTGGGACGAGCCGTTCGTGGCGGCCCCGCCCGAACCCGGCCCCTGGCGGGACTACTGGCTGGCTGTCGACGAGCGTGACGGCCATCCGGTCCGCATCGGCGCCGTCACCGACCAGCCGGACGACTGGCTCAGCGCGATCGCCAACGGGTACGGCATCGCCCTGGCCCCCGAATCGGCCGCCCGGTTCTACGCGCGACCCGGCGTCACCTACCGGCCGGTCAGCGGTGTCGGCCCCAGCGAGGTCGGCGTCGCCTGGGCCCCGGCCGACGACGCCAACCCGATCGTCCAGGACTTCGTCGGCTGCTGTCTGGCCAGCCGGTGAGCCGGGGGCGTCGGCTCCGGCCCTGCTGATCTGATCGTTCAGAGGTCGTCGGCTGCTGCCTGGTCGGCCGGGGGCATCGGCTCCGGCCACGACGTTGCCGGTCTGATCGTTCAGGAGGTCGTCCGCTCCTCCGGGACGGCCGGTCGCCGGGTTGTCGGCGGGCCGGGCCGGTGTGGTGGGGCGTCGGCTGACGGTGCGGGCCTTGCCGGTCAGGATGTGGGCGCTGCCGTCCGGACAGCCTGCCATTCCGGTTCCGGTCCGAGCCCAGGGTTCGAGAACGGGGCATCTCATGCGAGTGTTGACGTAACGGGATGAGAACGGCGACAGGGGTGGAAGCGGAGCGTGGGTGAGCCCTCCGGGATACGGCTGGTCGGCGGCAGGTACCTGCTGTCCGACGAACTGGGGCGTGGCGGGATGGGCGTCGTGTGGCGAGCCCACGACCAGGTGCTCGACCGGCCCGTGGCGCTCAAGCAGGTGCTGGTCCCCGGCTGGATGGCCGACAAGGACAGGGAGCGCGCGTTCGCCCGTGTGCTGCGCGAGGCCAGGGCGGCGGCGCGGCTGCGCAACCCCTATGTGATCACCATCCACGACGTGGTCATGGACGAGGGCCATCCGTGGATCGTCATGGAACTGCTCGCCGCCTCCTCCCTGGCCCAGGCGGTGGCGCGGACCGGCCCGCTGCCGGAGCCAGTCGCCGCCGACATCGGCGTCAAGGTCCTGGACGCCCTGCGCACCGCCCACACCGCGGGAATCACCCACCGGGACGTCAAACCGGCCAACGTCCTCCTGCTCGACGACGGGGGAGTGGTGCTGACCGACTTCGGCATCGCGCACGTCGCCGACTCCCCGACGCTCACCGCGACCGGCATGCTCATGGGGTCGCCCGCGTACATGGCGCCCGAACGGCTCGAAGGCGCGCCCGCCACCGAGGCGAGCGACCTGTGGGCGCTGGGCGCGACGCTGTACACGGCGGTGGAGGGCGTCCCGCCGTACCCGATGGACAGCCCCGTCGCGATCATGGCCGCCATCCTCATGCGGGAGCCGCGGCCGATGCGGCGCGCCGACCGGCTGGAGGGGGTCGTGCTGGGGCTCATGCGCAAGGATCCCGCCGAGCGGCTCTCACACGAGCCGGCCGCCGCGGCCCTGCGCCGGGTGGCGGCGCGACCGCCGGGGGAGGAGGGGCGCCGGCGGCGGGGCTCGCGGGCGCTGGCGGCGCTGGTCCGGGACCCGGACGCCGCCGGTCCTCATCCCGACGCCCCGACCACCCCCGGCCCCACCGCCTCACGCCCCGCCGCCCCGGACTCCGCCGCCGCGGACTCCGCTGCCTCGGGTACGCCCGTTCCGGGTTCCGCCGCCCCACGCCCCGCCGCCGCGGACTCCGCCGCCGCGGACTCCGCTGCCTCGGGTACGCCCGTTCCGGGTTCCGCCACCCCACGCCTCGACTCTGCCGCCGCGGACTCCGCTGCCTCGGGTACGCCCGTTCCGGGTTCCGCCGCGTCGAGCTCTACCGGCTCGGGCACGGTCGTCCCCGGTCCCACCGCGTCGGGTTCCACCGCGTCGGGTTCCACTGCGTCGGGTCCCGCCGCCCCGACCGGGTCCACGGGCTCGGCGGGGGGCGGCGGCTCCGCCGGGCCCGTGGGGTCAGCGGATGACGACAGCCCGAGCAGGCCCTCGGGTCCTGCCCCGCCCGCCGCTCCCGCCGACCCCGTCGGGCCGGTCAGGTCTGCTGGTCCTTCTGGTCCTGAGGACCCTGCCGGTCCCGCTGGCTCGGCCGATGCTTCTGGGCCTGCAGGACCCGCGAGGCCTTCGGGTTCTGCGGGACCTGCCGAAGGCGGCACGTCTTCGGGGACTGCCGGTCTCGTTGGGTCTACGGGCCCGGCCGGATCCGGGTCTGACGGGTCTCTCGGGTCCGCCGGTGATGCCAGGTCTTCCGAGGCTGCCGGGGCTGCCGGCCCTGGTGGGGTTGCCGATGGCGGTCAGTCTTCCGGTGCCGGGGCGGGGGCGGCTGATGCCTCGCCGGACGAAGCGACCGGTGGTCCCGCCGGGGTGGCAGGTCGAGGCAGGTCGGTTGAGTCCGGTGAAGCCGCCGGGTCGGGTCGCTCTGCCGGGTCGGGTTGCTCCGCGGGGTCGGGTCGCCCCGGAGGGTCGGATCACGTCGCGGGGCCCGGTGGCTCTGCCGCGTCCGACCTCTCCGCCGGGTCGGATCGCTCCGCCGGGTCGGATCGCTCCGCCGGGTCGGATCGCTCCGTCGGGTCGGATCGCTCCGTCGGGTCGGATCGCTCCGCCAGGCCGGATCGCCCCGCGGGGCCCGGTCGCCCCGCCAGGCCGGATCGGTCCGGAGGGTCGGGTCACGCCGCGGGGCTCGGTGGCTCCGCCGGGTCGGATCGCTCCGCCGGGTCAGGAGCGGGGGCGGCCGGTCGTGAGGCGAGCGCTGGTTCGGCCGAGGTGCCGCAGGAGCGTGACCAGGGCGTGGGCGGCGCGCCGCGGGACGGCGCCCCCGTACGGGCGGGCCGGCGGGTGGGACGGCAGGCGGGCTGGCGGGCGGGACGGCGGGTGGCGGCGGGGCTCAGGGTCGTGGCGATGATCGCGGCCACCGCCGGGACGGCCGCCTACGCGCTGTCCTGGACGGCCGCGTCCTTCGCCGGGCCGCCCTGGACGGCGATGTCCTTCGCCGGGCCGGCCACCGCGCTGCTGGTGCTGTTCGCCGCCTTCGCGCTGCTGGCAGCCGTGCTGCCCGGATCGCTGCTGCCCGGCGGCGCCACGGCGGCGACCGTGACCAGGGCGCTGCCGTTCGTCGCGTTCGCCGGATACCTGGGCGGCTACCAGAGCGGCGGCGGATCGGCGGTGACCATGGCCATGGTCTACGCGCTGATGTGCGCGTGGACGGCCGTGACGGCGGCCCGCACCTGGCCGCGGTCGAGACCCGCGGCGGTCGTGGCGGCCGCCGCGGTGGTCTGCTTCGCGGTCCTGGCGGTGACGCGGCTCTGGACCGACCTAGCCTCGCCGGCCGGTCCTGCGGCGCCGATCCACCCGGTGACGGACGAGGTCACGCTCGCCGCCTGGCTGGCGGCCACCCTGTGGGGGTGGTGGGCGGCCCGCCGTACCGGCTAGCTAGTGGGGGGACAGGAGCTGGGCCAGCTCCTCCTCGACCTCCTGGCTGGCGACGAACATCAGCTCGTCACCGGCCTCCAGCGGGTCGTCGGCGGAGGGCACCAGCACGCGTCCCTCGCGCAGGATCGCCACCAGCGCCGAGTCGACCGGCCACGGCACCGAGCCGGCGCGCTGGCCCACGACGGGCGCGTCCTCGGGCAGGGTCAGCTCGACCAGGTTGGCCTGCCCCTGGCGGAAGGTCATCAGGCGGACCAGGTCGCCGACGCTGACCGCCTCCTCGACCAGGGCCGACAGCAGGCGCGGGGTGGAGACCGCGACGTCGACGCCCCACGACTCGTTGAACAGCCACTCGTTGTTGGGGTGGTTGATGCGGGCGACCACGCGTGGCACGCCGTACTCGGTCTTGGCCAGCAGGGAGACCACCAGGTTGACCTTGTCGTCGCCGCTTGCGGCCACCACGACATGGCAGTTGTTGAGCCCGGCCTCGTCGAGGGAGGAGATCTCGCACGCGTCGGCGAGCAGCCATTCGGCGCGCGGCACCGCGTCGATCTTGATCGCCTTGGGGTCGCTGTCGATCAGCAGGACCTCGTGACCGTTCTCCAGGAGCTCGGCGGCGATGGAACGGCCGACCGCGCCGGCGCCGGCGATCGCGATGCGCATCAGTGCTCCCCTTCCGGTGCGGCGGCCAGCACCTTGTTGATCCGGTCCATGTCGTTCTCGGCGGCGATCACGTGCAGGACGTCGCCTTCCTGCACCACCGTGTCGTGCCGGGTGACCAGCGCCTCGCCCATCCGGTTGACGAAGGCGACCCTGATGCCGGCGACGTCCTCCAGCGTGGTGACCTTGGTGCCGATCCACGCGGGGTTGGTGGCGACCTCGGCCAGCACGACCGTGCCCGTGGGGTCGCGCCACAGCGGCTCGGCGCCCTCGGGCAGGATGCGCCGCAGGATCTGGTCGGCGGTCCACCGGACGGTGGCCACCGTGGGGATGCCGAGCCGCTGGTAGACCTCGGCTCGCCGGGAGTCGTAGATGCGCGCCACGACGTTGTCGACGCCGAACGTCTCCCGCGCCACCCGGGCGGAGATGATGTTGGAGTTGTCGCCGCTGCTGACGGCCACGTAGGCGGCCGCCGACTCGATGCCCGCCTCCTGAAGCACGTCGCGGTCGAATCCGATGCCGGTGACCCGGCGGCCCCTGAACCCGGCCCTCAGTCGCCTGAACGCCTGCGGGTCACGATCAATGATCGCGACCGAATGGCCGTTGTCCTCCAGGATGTGGGCGATGGTCGACCCGACCCGCCCGCATCCCATGATCACGATATGCATGTGCTCCCCACGGGTTGCCTTCTCCTCAGTATGGCGCGCGGGGGGAGCGCCATGTCGGTGGGGAGGGGAAGGGCGACTAGCATCTTCACGTGGCGAAGGTGACAGATCTTGTCAAGCGTCTCCTGGTAGGACGCGCGCTCCGTAGCGGGCAGCTTCATGAACAGCTGCTGCCCAAACGGGTTGCGTTGCCCGTTTTCGCGAGCGACGCGCTCTCCTCCGTGGCGTACGCGCCGCAGGAGATCCTCGTCATCCTCTCCCTTGCCGGCGTCTCGTTCTACCGCTACAGCCCGTGGGTCGCCGCCGCGGTCGTCATCGTCATGCTCACCGTGGTCGCCTCCTACCGGCAGAACGTCCACGCCTATCCCAGCGGCGGCGGCGACTACGAGGTCGCCACCGTCAACCTCGGCAAGAACGCGGGGCTCACCGTCGCCAGCGCCCTCCTCGTCGACTACGTGCTCACGGTGGCGGTGTCGGTGGCCAACGGCGTCGACTACGTGGGCGCCACCGTCCCCTTCGTCGCCGAGCACAAGCCGACCGTCGCCATCGTCATCGTCATCCTCCTCACGATCGTGAACCTGCGCGGCATCCGCGAGTCGGGCGTCGCCTTCGCCGTCCCCACCTACGCCTTCATGATCGCGGTGCTCGGCATGGTCACATGGGGCGGCTTCCGGCTGCTGGTCCTGGGCGAGGACCTGCAGGCGCCCACCGCGGGCTTCAAGGTCGTGCCCGAGATGACGGACCTGACCTCCTTCGCCGCCGCCTTCCTCGTCCTGCGCGCCTTCTCCTCCGGCTGCGCGGCGCTGACCGGTGTCGAGGCCATCAGCAACGGCGTGCCGGCCTTCCGCAAACCCAAGAGCAAGAACGCGGCGACCACGCTGCTCATGATGGGCCTGATCGCCGTCACCATGTTCTCCGGCATCATCGCCCTGGGGCTGGTCTCGGGCGTCACCGTGGCCGAGCCGCAGCACGTCGCGCAGGACCTGCTGCGTCCCGACGGTACCCCGGTCGGTCCCGACTACTACCAGCAGCCGATCATCTCCCAGGTGGCCGACGCGGTCTTCGGCAGCGGCTCGCTGATGTTCGTCGTCATCTCCGCCGTCACCGCGCTCATCCTGTTCCTGGCCGCCAACACCGCCTTCAACGGCTTCCCCGTGCTCGGCTCGATCCTCGCCCAGGACCGCTACCTGCCCCGCCAGCTGCACACCCGCGGCGACCGGCTGGCCTTCTCCAACGGCATCGTCATCCTGGCGCTGGGGGCCTGCCTGCTGCTGTGGGGGTTCCAGGCGGACGTCAGCCGCCTGCTGAACCTCTACATCGTCGGCGTCTTCGTCTCCTTCACCCTCAGCCAGACCGGCATGGTCCTCCACTGGACCCGCCACCTGAAGACCGAGACCGACCCGCGCGTCCGCTTCCAGATGCAGCGCTCCAGGGTCATCAACTTCTTCGGCGGCGTCATGACCGCGCTGGTGCTGGTCGTCGTGCTGCTGACCAAGTTCCTGGTGGGCGCCTGGATCGTCTGCATCGCGATGCCGGTGCTGTTCCTGATGATGAAGGGCATCCGCCACCACTACGACAAGGTCGCCGCCGAGCTGGCCGTCACCGAGGACCTCGACGAGACCATACTGCCCGCGCGCAACCACGCGATCGTGCTCGTCTCCAAGCTCCACAAGCCCACGCTGCGGGCGCTCGCCTACGCCCGCGCCACCAGGCCCTCCACCATCGAGGCAGTCACCGTGGGCGTCGAGGGCGAAGAGGCCGCCAACCTGCAGGAGGAGTGGGAGCGCAGGGGCATCCCGGTGCCGCTCAAGATGCTCGACTCGCCGTACAGGGAGATCACCCAGCCCATCCTCGACTACGTCAAGACGCTGCGCCGCCGGTCGCCGCGCGACGTCGTGACCGTCTTCATCCCCGAGTACGTTGTGGGCCGCTGGTGGGAGCACCTGCTGCACAACCAGAGCGCGCTGCGGCTCAAGGCGCGGCTGCTGTTCAAGCCCGGGGTGATGGTGACCAGCGTGCCGTGGCAGCTCCACTCCTCCGACCGGCTGCGGGCCCGCCGCGAGCCGTACGCGCCGGGCGCGGTGCGCCGCCCGTGGCACGAGATCGAGGGCGACGACGAGAAGGCCAAGGCCTGAGTAACCTGTGCAGGTGGAACTCGAAGTAGGGCCGGTGGCCCATGGTGGTTGGTGTGTGGCGCGACACGAGGGGCGCGTCGTCTTCGTACGGCACGCGCTGCCAGGCGAGCGCGTCATCGCGGAGGTGACCGAGGAGACCACGCGCTTCCTGCGCGCCGACGCCGTCCAGATCCTGGAGCCCTCGCCCGACCGCGTGACGCCGCCCTGCCCCTACGCGGGGCCCGGCAGGTGCGGCGGCTGCGACTGGCAGCACGCCAGCATGGAGGCGCAGCGCGCGCTCAAGGCCGACGTCGTGGCCGAGCAACTGCGCAGGCTCGCAGGCATCACCCGCGAGGTGGTGGTCGAGGAGGTGCCGGGCGCCAAGGACGGCCTCGGCTGGCGCACCCGTGTCCAGTTCGCCGTCACCCGTGACGGGACGGTCGGCTTCCGCAGGCACCGCTCCCACGACATCGAGCCCGTCGCCGCCTGCCTCATCGCCCATCCCGAGGTCGAGGCCGTCGGCGTCGAGTCACGCACCTGGGAGGGGGCGTCGGCGGTCGAGGTCATCGCCTCCTCGAGCGGCGACCACGCCGTCGTCATCGCCCCCAAACCGCGCCGCTCCGTCGCCGTGCCCGTGCTCGAGGCGCCCGCCTCCATCCTGGTCAACCAGGGCAAGGGCCGTACCGAGCCGCGGCACGGCTCCGGCATGCTGCACGAGCGGGTCGGCGACCGCGAGTTCCAGGTGACGGGCAGCGGCTTCTGGCAGGTCCACCCCGGCGCCGCCGAGACCCTGCTCGACGCCGTGCTCAGCTACGCCGCCCCCGAGCCCGGCGAGTGGGCCCTCGACCTCTACTGCGGCGTGGGCCTGTTCGCGGCGGGGCTGGCCGAGGCCGTCGGGCCGTCCGGGGCGGTGTTCGGGGTGGAGAGCGAGGCGGCCGCCGTCCGCGACGCCCGGCTCAACCTGCGCGACCTGCCGTGGGCGCGGGTGGAGCGCGGCCGGGTGGAGGACGCGCTGGACCGCTACGAGATCGAGCGCGCCGACCTGGTCGTCGTCGACCCGCCACGGTCGGGGCTCGGCCGCCAGGTGGTCGACCGCATCGCGGCGCTGGAGGCGACGCGGGTGGTGTACGTGTCGTGCGATCCGGCGACGCTGGCGCGCGACCTGGCGTGGTTCGCGGAGCTGGGCTACAGCCTCGCGGACCTGCGCGCGTTCGACGCCTTCCCGATGACACATCACGTGGAGTGCGTCGCGCTGCTGGTCAGCTGATCGCGTGTCACGCTGACCAGCGGAAATGCAACAGATGATGTGTAGCTATGATCAGGGGCAACCTCTGTTGCTACCAAACTTTCGCGCATGAGATGCGCACGATCTTGAACGCCCCGCGACCCGCCAACGGTCGCGGGGCGTAACTTCCTCTCGCCCTCACTCCACACACCGCGCTGGAAGTCCTCGACGCCCTGTCACTGCGTCTCGCCGTCGTCATCAGGAAGCTGACCGCGGCTCGACTGGATGTCCTGGGCCCTGTGCGCGGAGACCGACCCGGAGACGTTCTTCCCCGGGAAGGGCGGCTCATCGCGAACAGGTAAGCGGGTGTGCCGCGGCTGCCCGGTGCGCGCCGAGTGCCTCAACTATGCGCTCGAGTGCGACGAACTGTCCGGCGTCTGGGGCGGGCTGTCCGAGAGAGCGCAGATACATCATGCGGAAGGTGGCCGCGTAACTCGACTATGCACTGCACTGCTCCTCTCCGTAGTGAGGGCACCAGCGGTAGTAGCTGGTGTCGAGGTTGCGGCTCGGTGCGGCTCTGCCGTGCTGAGGCTGCCACCCAGCCCAGTGGCGGGTGTTGCAGGTGTTGCACAGCGGCGCGCGGACG
Source organism: Nonomuraea sp. NPDC003754 (assembly GCF_053605785.1). NCBI lineage: Bacteria > Bacillati > Actinomycetota > Actinomycetes > Streptosporangiales > Streptosporangiaceae > Nonomuraea > Nonomuraea sp. NPDC003754. The sequence continues at coordinate 170,676 of NZ_JBSGJX010000012.1, read as the reverse complement.
AATCCGTGGGTGTGGCAGTGGTCCCACACGCGCGCCCGCGCACTCATGCAGCCCGTGCACATGAACCGTGACGCTCTCGGCCAGCCATGGCGGCCGGCGCGGTCCGCGCGGTAGCGGCGACCCGCCAGCTCGCCGCCGTAGACCGTGGCGTCCGCGTCATCTTGTTTAGGTCCGTAGATGACGACGCTGCGGGTGATCTCGCCGAGGTCGGCCACCACCGCGTCTCTGACGCGCTCGAACCAGCCGCCGGAGTTCTCCCCGTGGTAAGCCCGAGCAGTCGCATTCCACCCCGGTCGCCTCAAGGCATGCCGTCGTGCATCGCGACAACCTCGACATGTCCCGCCACACCGCGATGTAGCCGTACCTGTCGACCGCTGCCGTCACCAGCTTGACCAGGCAGTTCCGCGGCAGGTGCCACCGGTCGCCGTCGAGGCGGGGGGAACGGATACGGACGGCCTGGCGTAGCCACCGCCAGTTCCCCTTCCTCGCCGGGATCTTCGCGATCACCTGCCCGTCGCGCGGAAGCCATACCTGCGCAATCGGGCCCACCCCGGGCGCAGTGACCACACACCCGTCAACGATGCGAACCTCAGGTACAGGGTCCTGCATTCCTCCACGGTGGCATACGAGTCGGGCAAACCGTGGATGGGCGTAGTGGAGGTGAGCCACGAGCGAGCGCTGGCAGTGTTCGACGAATGGCGACGCCGGGCCCGGCCTGACTGAGCGCCCTCACTCCGTGGGGTGAGAGCGCTCATCGTCTTCCGGGGGCGGGTCGACGCGTCACTGACCGCTGCGAGCGTTAAAGGAGCGGTTCGCCGTGCTGGCTACCTCCATGTGTAGGTGACGGCGTCGCTCCACGGGCCGCAATCCGAGCCGAAGGTGCCGTTGTCGCAGCCTTTGAGCCAGAAAGTCATCTCGCTTCGCCGCCTGGAGTGGCTGGAGGTGAAGCCGATGTCCATGACATCCCGCGTGTTGACGGTGAACTGGCCGCTCCATGGGGTTGTCCGAGCGACGTCGCGCTGGCGGATCTTGTTGCCATCTCGCGAGGTGACCACGACCCTGACGATGTAGAAGTCCCAGTGTGTGCCCATGTGGTCCCACTTGAGCGTGACATTTTGGCCGCGAGTGTTGCGGCCGTTGTCGATCACGGCCAGCGTGGCTGCGGGCCCAACTGCCGGCGACCAGGCGATCGCGCCCCGCGCGAACTGCTGTAGTGCTCCGGACCCGTTCGGGTGTTCGTTCTCGGAGGGGCAGCCGGCGGGCCATGAGGTTCCTTTCAGGCGAGGTTCGCTTGTGCGTCTCATGTATACGGACACCCCCTTTCATCAGGGAAAACGTGACTTGATGGCGGCTTTCGTGACACCTGCCGCTCGGCTCTCGCCCACCGCGGACCTCGTGGCGACAAGCGGCATCTCTCCAGCCATGGCCCGCCCTCCAGCCGGAGGACCGGCTGCTGATCCTCCTCGGCGCCGATCGTGAGCAGACACCCGGGGAACGGGCCGAGGCGACCACAAGGGTCATGCAGCCATAGAGCGAATGGATGGCCAACCCGCTACGGAGTAACGGGGTTCGCCCGCCCTGTGGAGGAGGAAGCGCTACGGTGACGACCATGTTCCAGATGCGGCCTGCACGTGTCGGGGACCAGCCCGAGATCGAGACGCTGATCCGGGCCCGCGCCGCATGGATGCGCGAGCGGGATCTACCCGGCTGGGAGGGCTGGCACGCGAAGGCGGCCGAGCTCGCGGCCCAGGCTGGCGACCCCGCGTTTCCGGTGTGGGCCATGACCGGCGACGACGGCCAGGTAGTCGGGGTGACCAGCCTCTACGAGGAGAGTTCGCCACTGCTGTGGCCAGACCCGTCCGAGCGGTCAGAGCCGTCGCTGTTCCTGGCCACCACGATCACCGACCCGAGCCTGAACGGTCGGCGGCCCGGCAGCCTGATCGCGTGGTGGGCGCTGCACCGGGCCGCCGCCCAGGGCCGCACGTGGGTGAGACGCGGCACCGGCCCATACCCCGGCCTTGTGGCCTACTACCGCGACGTGCAGGGCTGGACCGTCGTCCGCACCGTCGAGCACCAGGGCGTGACCGCCTACGCCCTCCAGCGGCGCGCCAAACCGCAACTGCAGCTCGCCGAGCTCGGCCTGGCGCTCAGCTGAACGCCTACGCCGTCTGTTCGGCCGCCAGACCTCGAACAGCGAGCGCCGCACCGAGCCATGACCGCTGTCCAAGCCCTCGGTGAGTCAATCCGATGACGAAGAAGGAGGCCGCCCATAGGCAGCCCCCTTCTCCTGCAGCAGACGTCCTCTATGCATCCGTAGTGGGAAGCGCCGCGCGTGCCTCCCAGCCGTGGTCGCCGGGCACGAGCGTCACATCGAGGCGGTCCACCCCGGGCCGGCCAACTTCCTGCCAGACTGCCAGGTAGTCCCGAAGTTTCGCCAGCGCAGGCGAGTCGGGCCCGTTGGCGCGCATCTGCCAGGAGTCGGTCAGGACCGCGGCGTTACGGCCGCTGCTGAACCCGAAACCGCTCATCCAGTCCGGCGCGCCCGTGCCCCAGGTGGTGAGGTTGGAGGCGCCAGCCCCGTGGTCACGGGCCGCGCAGTACGCGCGGGCGTCGACCCACGCCTTGGCAGCTTCCGCCCCGTCCAGGCCCACGTCGAACGCCTCGACGTGGGCGGGGCTGTTGAGCAGGGCGAGCGCGGCTGCGGGGTCATCGCTGCCGCGCCAGGCGACCGACACATAGGAGGCGCCGTCGGTGGCGTCCACGTAGAACAAGGGCGTGCCGAGGGTGGTGTTCACCTCGCTGCCCATGTCGACATACACGGCGCTGCTGAGCGCCGCATCGGTCACCTGGTGGCGGTCGTCGACGGTGGCGCGCAGGTGCCCGACCACGCGGGCGACCGGCGCGATGTAGATCGGGGTTGAGATGATCCCGCCTGGGCGTACCTGCTTGAGCCACGCGCCGGGAAGGTGCGTCGGCGTGCACCAGCCGATGATCACGTCGAAGGGCGCCAGGTCGGGCGCTGCCGCGTGTCCGTCGCCGCACAGCACCTGAACGGGGCAGCCGCGCTCGGCGTGCAGGAGGCGGGCGCGTTCGACGAGGGCCGAGTCGATGTCGATCGACACGACATGCCCGGCCGGGCCGACGAGGGCGGCCAGCAGCGCGCCGGTGTAGCCGGTGCCGGTGCCCACCTCGAGGATCCGTTTGCCTGCGAGGTCGGTGCCGATGCGGAGGATGTCACGCTCGATCGCGGCCTGTGCGGTGGTCTGCGGCGGCCGGCCGTGCACGGGGTGGTCGGTGTAGAAGTCGCGCGGAACCGTGGCGACGGCGGCGGATAGAACGTCAGCGTTCATCGGTCTCCCAGGTTTTCGCAGTTCAACAGGTGTCCGACGGCCACGGTAGTGTGCAGTGGCCTGTCAGGCTGGATGGGTTCGCCAAGCAGACCCAAGCAGGTCTGGGTCCATGCGTGGCAGGCGGCCGGCGCGAACCGGCAGCCGATCCGCCAGCTGGCGTGGTAGCCGAGCACAGCGGCGGCCAGGTAGCTGGCGAGGCTGTTTTCCAGGCAGGCGGCACGCCCCGGCCACCGGGCCGTGGCCCAGTCACGGCCGGCGGCCAGCTGGGCGGCCGCTCCGGCGGCCGGGTGGCGGCGCATCAGCCTGGCCGCCGCGCGGGCGCAGGCCAGCACGGCGCGCAGCGGCAGAAGGCGTAGCAGCATGACGGCAGCGACCAGGCAGGCGGCCGCCAGCGCGAGATGGGCCGCTGCGCGGAAGGTGCGGGCGGTCTGCCGGTCGCCGACCGGCTGGATCATGCGGACGGTCGTCACCGCCACCACCACCTCCACCCGTGGCGGCGAGGCCGGACCAGGAGCCGGGCCGCGTCCAGCTGGCGGACGAGGCCGCCTACGTCGGCGTAAGCCTGCTTGGCCGGGATGCCCCAGCGGTGCATCAGCTCCTGGGTTGCTGCGTCGATGTCGCCGCGGGCCAGGTGGGGCCAGCAGGCCACGGCGGCCGGGGTGAGCACGTGCCAGCGACCTCGACGGCGCACGTCGAGCAGCATGCCGCCCTCCTCGGTGATGGTGGCGTGAACGTGGCTGGAAACGTGGAGGAGGCGTGTCATCGGGCCCCCTGGAGTACGGCGCTGCCGGGCGGCTGCAGCTGGTGGCGGGCGAGCCACAGCTCTGCCGACAGGAGCAGTTCGAGCGCCGCCATCCGGCCGGGCACGCCGGCGGCCAGCAGCGCCACGTCGGCGGCGGCTCGCCGGTGGTCGATCAGGCCGGCGTCGACGAGCCGGGAGGAGGCGAGCACGTCGCGGATGTTGTCGTGGTTGGTGGCCACCCCCGCGTAGGCGTTCTGGGCGAGGCTGCCTTTCGTGGCCCGGCTGAGGATCTCGGCCGGCACCATGCCGGTGAGGGCGGCGGCCAGCAGCGGCTTCGGGCTGGTGCGCGATAGCCGCTCCCAGGCGGGCCGTGCCAGCGCGGCGCGCACGACCTGGTTGTCCAGCATGGGCGCGTGCAGGTGGACGCCCGCCTGCCGTACCGCTTGAGCGTACTGGGCGTGGTAGCCGCCGTATTCGACGACGTCGCAGCGCAGCCGGTAGGCGGCCTGCGCGGCGCCGGACAGGCGCGGCGCGGCGTCGGCGGCCTGCATCAGCGCCTGGCCGACGTCGAGGGCGGCATCACGGGTGAACCAGGCAGCGATGCCAGGTGACAGCAGCCAGCCCGAATGGTGGCCCCGACGGCCGGACATCGCGTAGGAGCATTGAGCCGCGGAGACGATCGAGTGGCTGAGACGGCGCAGCGCGCCCGGGTAGCCGCAGGACGCGTCGGCCAGACCCGCCCGCACGGCAGCGGCGACGGGCCGGTGGCGGAGGCGGGCGCGGGCAGTGGTCTCGGCCAGCCACCACCGCCACTGCCCGGCTCGGGCGAGGTCGGCCAGCGCGTAGGCCGGCGGGGCGAACAGAGTGTCGCCGCCGCCGCCCGTCAGATGCGCGTCGGAGCCGTCGGCGGCGATCACCTGTAGGTATTCGGCGTGCACCGCCCAGCGGGCCGCGTCCGCGTACGGCAGGTCGGTGGCCGGCACCCGGTCCAGGTGGTCGAACCAGCGTGCGCTGCCGGGCACGACCCGGTGGAGGACGCCGGGCAGCGCGTCGACGGCGCGCTGTGCGTACATCAGGTCGTCGTTGTCGGCCAGGTACGGGTGATGGGTGAACGCGGGCAGGCGGCGCGGGCTGGCGTGCGCGGCAGCCGCCGCCACGCAGGTCGAGTCGACGCCCCCGGACAGGTCGGCGGACAGCCGCGGATGTGCGGCCGCACGGGCTTCGACGCTGCTGGTCAAGGCGTGCCGCAGCTCATACCGGGCGTCGGCGGGGTCGTGGCTGGCGCAAGTGGCCGGCTCGTAGTCGACGACCGCCCCGGTGGGAAGTTCAAGCAGCCGGCCGGCCGGCACCCGCGCCACGCCTCGGTACACGGTGGTGTGGCCGGCCAGTTCCGGCACGGTCGGCGCGGCCATCCACGCGATCACGCTGGTGAGGTCGATGTCGGCGCCGGTGTGGGCGGCGAGCAGGCCCGCCTCGGCGGCCCACACGATATCGTCGCCGCGCCGCGCGTAGTAGACGGGCCGGACGCCCGCCACATCGCCGATGACGACCGTCTTGACCCCGTCGGTCGCGGCCACCCAGTAGGAGCCGGGCCAGCCGGTCAGCTCACGCCACCGGCCCGCCCGTACCGCCACGAGCGCGGCGTCCAGCTGGCGTTGGCTGGCGTAGCAGTCGCCCGCCACCGCCAGCCACGTACGGCCCGCCTGCGCCGTACGGCACGTGCCGGGCCCATCGACCCATACCGGGTGAGGCGCCTCCCACAGCGATCGTCCCGACCCGGGCTTGTCCTGGCTGCCGCTCGTCCCGGCCAGCCCCATGTCTCCTCCTACGTCCCTCAGATAAGGGCGGGGGCGAGCTGCCCAACGACAGCCCGCCCCCTTGGGCTCGCTACCTAGGAGAAGTAGCGGTTGTTGTCCTGGCTGTCCTCGGCGTACTGGCCGAGCGTGACGGCCTGCACGTCACCGAGCTCGACGACGGCGGGCGGCTGGTAGGCCTGGTCGGTGGTCTGCATTCTGGTTCTCCCTTCGGTGTGGATCTTCCGGTGTGGCGGGGCCGGGCGAGGCTCAGCCGGTCACTTTCCGGTGTGGTTGGGGCACGGGACCTTGATCGGCTTGCCGTTCTCGTCGGTCGTGGTGATGAACCCCGAACCGTCGCAGGTCCTGCATGAAGACATGACGATCTCCACTTCTGTCGGGACATGGCGGAACGGTGATGTCGACGTGATCCGGGTGCGATCACTGACCGGCCGGTTTACGCTCCGGCTATCCGCCCGTACGGATCGTCACCTGGCGGGAGCCGGGCCGCCCAGAGGTCTGGTGTTGCCGCAACACCGCAGCAACACGGCGAGGAGCTGGTCAGATGGACGAGCACCACAGCATGACGGCACACATGTGGGGTACGGCGTTGCGGCACCTGCGCAACCAAGCCGGCCTGTCACAGCGGGAGCTGGGCAAGCTGGCGCTCTACGACCACACGCGCATCTCCCGGGCGGAGAAGGGCGAGATCCTCCCGCCGGCTGACCAGGTGCGCGCCCTCGATGCCGCGCTGGAAGCGGGAGGGATGCTATTGGCCCTCAGTGACGCCGCCCGGGGATGGCAGTGCCTCCCATTCGCCGCGAGCGCCGCTGGCATACACGACGGCGAACCGGTCATGCTGGACATGCAGACACCGGACGGAAGGAGCGTGCGGGTGACCCTCTCGCGACGCCAGTTCACCCAACTGCTCGCCAGCGGAGCGCTCGCCTCCGTTGTGCCAGGCCTCGGCGACCCTGACCAGACCCAGCGCATCGCCCGCGCGATCGAGCAGCCCGCCCGCGTCGACGGCGAGGTCATCGACTACTTCCGCCGCGTCCTCGCCGAGCACTACACCGCCGACAAGATACTCGGCCCCCGCTCACTTCTTCGGCCCGTGCTGGCCCAGATCGACGTGCTCGACGAGCTGCGCCGCGGTGCCGGCGCCCGGCACGCCGAACCGCTGCTGCAGGTCCTGGCCCAGTACGCCGAGATGGCCGGCTGGCTGCACCAGGATCTCGGAGAGCTCAACACCGCCATGGACTGGACCCGGCGGGCGGCCGAGTGGGCGCAGTGCGCTGGCGACACCCAGATGAGCGCCTACATGCTGGTCCGCCAGTCCAACATCTCCGTCCTGACCGACGACTACGCCGCCGTCGTCCACCTGGCGGCTGCCGCCCGCCGCCGCCCGGCTGAACTGGAACCCAAGTTGAACGCACTGGCCGCCCAGCAGCAGGCCCGCGGCCTGGTGATGCTCGGCGAGCACGACGACTGCTTCGCCCTGCTGGACGAGGCCGGCGAGACTCTGCGCGACCATCCACAGGTCACCCACCCGCACGTGCCCGTCTACCTGCACCACTACGACTGGGACACGCTGCAGGAGCAGTCCGCGGTCTGCTACCGGGCCGCCGGCCGCGCCGACACCGCCGTCACCATCCTCGAAGACCAGATCGGCAGGCTGCCCGCGACCCTCGCCCGCGACCGCGGTCACCTGACTGCGAAGCTGGCCGTCGCGGTCGCCCAGTCGGAGCAGGATCCGGGCCGGGCCGCGCACCTCGGGCACGAGGCGCTCGGCGTCGCCCGCCAGACCGGATCGGCGCGCATCCAGCGGGAGCTGCGCACCCTGGACGCCGAACTGCTGGAGCGGTGGCCGAACGATAGCCAGGCTGCCACCTTCCATGAGGCGCTCGTCAGCGCCTAACACCTGCGCCCCGCCGATCAGGGCGGGCGTTCCCTTCAGCAGGGAAGCCCTGAAGGCGACGAACGCCCCACCGGTCAGGGCAAGGCATTCGTATCTCAGCGCTCCAGGCATGCCCGCCGCCTCTCAGCGCAGGCTGCCACCTTCCATGAGGCGCTGGTCGGGCGGGAAACGTGGAAGGTGGCTCCCCCGTGGTACGGGTGGCACGCGAGGCGCGCGTTCCCTCGGTAAAGAGGCTGACCTGACGGAGGGTGGTCGTGTAATAACGGATGGTCAGGTTCTCCACGAAAGGATCCGCGACCATGCGCCTCATCGCCCTCGCCGCGTCCACCCTGCTCACCGCCGGCCTGCTGTGCCTTCCCGGTCCGGCGGTCGCGGCCGTCCCGTCCGGCAACGCGCCGTCCTGCGTCACCGTCTGGGAGCACGTCGGGCGCATCACCAAGACCGGCTACGCGCGCAACGACTGCCGCTCCACGCTGAACCTGAAGATCGTCTGGGCTCGGGGCACGGACGGCCCGTGCCGCAGCGTGCGCCCGGGGCAGACCATCAGCACGCAGGTGCCCCGCGGCGTCCGCTCGTTCGACGGCGCGAACCTGTGCTGACCTGACCGGCGGCACGGCAGCGGACGCCCGGCCGGGATGCCCCGGCCGGGCGTCCGCCCGCGTTCAGGGCGTCAGCCGGTGACGCTGGCGCGGCCGTTCTCGACGTGGCCCATCAGGCGGCGAGCGTAGGAGGGGTCCTCCGCGCAGCTGATCTGCACGTCGTACCAGCCGTGGGACTCCTCGACGGGCCAGACGACCTGGCGGTACTGACCCGGTCGCAACGGCACCGCCTGCTCCTTGGTGCCGTAGGCGTTGGCCCGCACCGTGAGGGTCACGCGGTGGTCGCCGAGGTTGGTGATCTCGATGCGGACCTTGCGCGGATCGACATCGATCACCTGCTGCACCTGCACGCGCGCGGCCCGGCCGCCGAGCTCGCCGGCGAACTCCCGGCGGAAGCCGTTCGGCCCGGTCAGGACCAGGTCGTAGCGGTCCTTGACCGCGACGGTCCGGGTGGCGACGCCGAGCACGTCGAGGTGGAGCGGGCGCTCGAACTCGCCGGCGTAGGGGTAGAGCGTCAGGTGCGCGCTGTCGCTGCCGGCGTTGGCCAGGGTCAGCTCCAGGTCGCCGCCCAGCAGGCGGGCCCAGGCGTTGATCTGGTACGGCAGCGGCCGCGCGGGACGGACCCCGGGCTCCTGCACCGGCATGCGCTGCTCGGCCGGGGGAGCCGGGCGCCAGCGGCCGGTGAAGGCCGGGACCTGGGCGGGCGCGGTCGGGGTCGGCCGGGGACCGGCGGAGGCGAAGTCGAAGGCCGAGGTCAGGTCGCCGGAGACGGTGCGCCGCCAGGGGGAGACGTCGGGGAAGCGCACGCCCAGCCACGTCTCCAGGAACCGCACGGTCGAGGAGTGGTCGAAGATCTGCGAGCAGGTGTAGCCGCCGACGGTCCACGGCGAGACGACCGTCATGGGGACCCGGATGCCCAGCCCGATCGGGTTGCCGTTGTAGAACTCGTCGGTCAGCTCGGCGGGCGGCAGCGGCGGCGGCATGTGGTCGAAGAAGCCGTCGTTCTCGTCGTAGGTGATGAACAGCGCGGTCGACTGCCACACCTCGGGGGTGGAGGCGATCGCGTCGAGGATGTCGTAGGTGATCCGCGCGCTCTGGGCGGGGGACGAGGCCGAGGGGTGCTCGGAGTCGGCCGCCGACGGCACGATGTAGCTCACCTCCGGCAGCCTGCCCGCCTCGACGTCGGCGCGGAAGGTCTGGGCCAGCGTCTTGGACGGCACGCGGCGCAGCGCGCGGTCGAACAGCGAGCGCTCCTGCGGCGTCAGCTGCGCCACTCCCTCCTCCAGGCGGGCCAGCAGCTGCTCCCGCTTGGCCGGGGCCGCCGACTGGACCGCGTCGTAGAAGGAGTCCATGCTCTTGTAGTCGCCGAGCAGCGCCTTGCGGGCGATCTGCCGGAAGCGGGCGAAGAATTCCAGGTTGTTGTCCTGGTAGTTGTCCCACTCGTGGTAGACCTGCCAGGACCGGCCGGCGGCCTCCAGGATCTCCCCGGCGTTGGACCAGGTGTAGCCGGCGTGGGTGTTCTCGCTGTAGGCGGAGTTGTCGATGGCCCGCTTGGTCGTGCCCGGCTCGAAGCCGGTGTGCCCGCTGACGTGGTAGTTGCGGTTCGGGCTGGTGGAGGAGAGCACCGAGCAGAAGTAGTGGTCGCAGAGGGTGAAGGTGTCGGCCAGCTCGTACTGGAGCGGGATGTCCTGGCGCTCGTAGTAGGCCATCGTGGCCGGTGACTTGGCCGGGATCCAGCCGTTGTGCCAGCCCTTGGCCGCCGCGGCCTGGCCGTCGTTCCAGCCGTGGGCCAGATCCGAGATCCACTGCAGGTCCTTGCCGACCAGGCCGGCCGCCTCGCGTACCGAGAAGGGAAGCACCCGGCCGGACGCCGAGGGTTGCTCGAAGACCGGCTTGCCGTCCGGCAGCCTGACGGCGTTGCGGTCGCCGTATCCGCGCACCCCGCGCAGCGTCCCGAAGTAGTGGTCGAACGAGCGGTTCTCCTGCATCAGGAACACGACGTGCTTGATGGCGGACAGGCCGCCTGCGGGCACCGGCATCGCCATCGCGCGGTGTACCGAAGGCGGCAGCAGCGAGCTCGCCAGGACGCCGGCGCCGACCGTGAGGAACCGGCGGCGAGAGTGGCCGTGGGACATGGATCTTTCCTTCCAAGGGGGAACGGAGGAAGGAAATCAATGGATGGGAACCATACCTTTACCGCCGGGTGTCGAACAGATGACGGCGTCGGGGGTATTTGCCATGGGCTCCATCGACGGATGCCCGCCTGGCTCAGCCGCGCGGGCCGCGCAGCGCCCTGACGACGGTCGCGGACGGCGGGGCGCCACGGGCCGACAGCCAGGCCAGGTGGTGGCGGGTGGCGTACAACGACAGCTTGCGGGCGTCGAGCAGGCCGAGGTCGCCGGAGCCGGCCAGCACGGCGGTGAGCGCGATCCGCCCCCACGCCGTCGCCTCGTCGATCCTGAGCGCCTCGCGCACCTGGCCGTGCGCGGCCCGCACGGCGGCGGCCAGGCGCCGCATGCGGCCCTCCGGAGCGGTGAGCGGTTCGATCGGGGCCAGCAGGTTGACCGTGCCCAGCTCCGCCCCCGCGGCCCTGGTCTGGCGGAGCATCTCCACGTCGGACGGCGCGAGGCCGGCCGGGCCCAGCGGCAGGCTGTAGATGACCGCGAGGTCCTGGTCGCGTTGCAGGTCGGCCAGCGCGCGGGCCCTGCGCCGTACGGCCGGCAGGTCGCCGCCGTCGCGGACGTCGAACTCCACGAACGAGGCGCCGAAGGCGCCGATCATCCTGCGGTAGGCGGAGGTGAGCGCGTCCTGGGCGACGCAGGCGCCGGCCAGCTCCGTGCCCGCGGGCCCGCCGAAGGCGAGACCGGCCTGGCCGCCGGCCGCGCGCAGCGACGGGATCCGGTTGGCGACGAGATCGAGGCCGGGCTCGAGCGTGCCGCCCCATCGGGGCGCGCAGCCGCTCGGTCCCGCCGTCACCCGGCCCAGCAGGAACCACCGCACCCCGGTACGGCGGGCGGCCTCGGCCGGGTCGAAGCGCGGGTTCTCGGCGGTGTCGACGAAGGCGACATAGCCGGAAGGACTCGCGGCGGCGCTCGCCGAGGGCGTGGCCGTGGTCGAGGGGAAGGCCGCGGCCGGCGGGCCCGCGGCGGTGAGGGGTGAGGGCCACTCGGGCGTGGCCTGGGCGGGCAGGAACCAGACCGCCACGCCGGTCACCCCCACCAGGACGAGCCCGGCCAGCACCACGAGGGCGCGCGGCGGGGTGCCCGGCTCTCTGTGACGCGCCATGCTCACCTACCGTGTCATGCCGATGACCGATGGTGAACGCTAGCAGGGGCGGCGCCGGGGTGACCTGATAATGGCCGCATGAAGCTAAGGATCTTCACCGAACCCCAGCAGGGTGCCACCTATGACGATCTGCTGGCCGTGGCGAAGGCCACCGAGCGGCTCGGGTTCGACGCGTTCTTCCGCTCCGACCACTACCAGCGCATCGGGCCCGGCGACCCCGGCCCCGGCTCGACCGACGCGTGGATCACCCTGGCGGGGCTGGCGAGGGAGACTTCGGCGATCAGGCTGGGCACGCTGGTGACGCCCGCGACCTTCCGCCTGCCGGGCCCGCTGGCCATCAGCGTCGCCCAGGTCGACCAGATGAGCGGCGGCAGGGTGGAACTGGGCTTCGGCACCGGCTGGTTCGACGGCGAGCACACCGCCTACGGCATCCCCTTCCCGCCGCTCGGCGAGCGGTTCGCCAGGTGGGAGGAGCAGTTGGAGATCATCACGGGGCTGTGGACGGCCGAGGAGGGCTACTCCTTCGAGGGCGCCTACTACCGCGTGGCCGACTCGCCCGCGCTGCCCAAGCCCGCCCAGCGTCCCGGCCCGCCGATCATCATCGGCGGGATCGGGGCCAAGCGGACCCCGCGCATGGCGGCCAGGTTCGCCGACGAGTACAACGTGCCCTTCCACTCCGTGGAGGAGACGAGGGCGGCCTTCGAGCGGGTCCGGCTGCTGGCCGAACGTCCGATGACCTACTCGGCCGCGCAGACCGTCTGCGTCGGCGCCGACGAGGCCGAGGTGGAGCGGCGGGCGGCGGCCATCGGCAACACTCCGGCCCGGCTGCGCCAGGAGGGCCTGGCGGGCACTCCCGCCGAGGTGCTCGACAAGATCGGCCGTTTCGCCGAGGCCGGCGCCGAGCGGATCTACCTGCAGGTCCTGGACCTGTCCGACCTGGAGCACCTGGAGCTGATCGCGGCTGAGGTACTGCCCCACGTGTGACGCGGCCCGTCCCGGCGACATCCCGGGACGGGTCCCACCGGGATATGCGATGGCATGACAAACCGGGCTACGGCACACTTGAGCCGTGCTGCTGACGATCTCGACCACCGCCGCACCGGCCACCGACCTGGGCTTTCTCCTGCACAAGCATCCCGACAGGGTGCAGGAGTTCGCCCAGTCCTTCGGGACGGCCACGGTGTTCTACCCGGAGGCGGGCGAGGAGCGGTGCACCGCGGCGCTGCTGCTCGACGTCGACCCCGTCGCGCTGGTCCGCTCCAAGGGCCGCACGTCGCCCGACTTCAGCCTGTCGCAGTACGTCAACGACCGGCCGTACGCGGCCTCCTCCCTCATGGCGGTGGCGATCGGCGACGTCTTCCGCACCGCGCGGAGCGGGCGCTGCAACGCCAGGCCCGAGCTGGCGGCGGCGCCGCTGCCGCTGGAGATCACACTGCCGGCGCTGCCCTGCAGGGGCGGCCCCGACCTGGCGCGCAGGCTGTTCGAGCCGCTCGGCTGGGTGACCGAGGCGCAGGCCGTCCCGCTGGACGAGGCCTTTCCCGCGTGGGGCGAGTCCCGGTACGTGCGGCTGCGGCTGCGCGGGCGGCTACGGCTGGCCGACGCGCTCAACCACCTGTACGTGCTGCTGCCGGTGCTCGACGACGGCAAGCACTACTGGATCGCGCCCGACGAGGTCGACAAGCTGATCCGCGCGGGCGAGGGCTGGCTGGCGCCGCATCCCGAGCGGACCCTGATCACCCGCCGCTACCTCGGACGGCGCAGAGCCCTGGAGCGTACGGCCTTCGCCAGGCTCGCCGAGCTGGGCGACGAGACCGAGGAGGCGCTCGAGCCGCGCATCGAGGAGGACAAGGGCGGACCGCTGGAGGACAAGGCCGTCCCGCTGAACACGCGGCGGCGCGAGGAGGTCGTCAGGACGCTGGAGGAACTGGGCGCCGCCTCCGTCATCGACCTGGGCTGCGGCTCCGGCCAGCTGGTCGGCGCGCTGCTGGCGCTGCCGAGGTTCGCCAGGGTCACCGGCGTGGACGTCTCGACGCTCGCGCTGGCCATCGCCGCGCGCAAGCTCAAGCTCGACCGGATGCCCGACGCCAAGCGGGCCAGGCTCACCCTGTTCCAGGGCGCGCTCACCTACACCGACCCGCGCTTCGCCGGATACGACGCCGCCGTGCTCATGGAGGTGATCGAGCACGTCGACCCGCCCCGGCTGGCGGCGCTGGAGCGGGTGGTGTTCGGCCAGGCCGCGCCCCGGCACGTGATCGTCACCACGCCCAATTCCGAGTACAACGTCAACTACGAGTTCCTGACCGGGCTGCGCCACCCCGACCACCGCTTCGAGTGGACCCGCGCCGAGTTCCAGGACTGGGCCACCCGCGTGGCAAGGGAACACCGCTACACCGTCGGCTTCAAGCCCGTCGGCGACGAGGACCCCGTCAGGGGCGCGCCGACCCAGATGGGAGTCTTCACCCGTGAGCACTGAGATCCGCATCCCCGAGCTGTCCCTCGTGGTGCTCGTCGGCGTCTCGGGCAGCGGGAAGTCGACGTTCGCCGCCCGACACTTCAAGCCCACCCAGGTCATCTCCTCCGACTTCTGCCGGGGCCTGGTCTCCGACGACGAGAACGACCAGAGCGCCACCCACGCCGCCTTCGAGCTGCTCGACCACATCGTCGCGACCCGGCTCTCGCGCGGCCTGCTGACCGTGGTCGACGCCACCAGCGTGCAGTACGGCGCCCGCCAGAACCTCATCGCGCTGGCCAGGAAGCACGACGTGCTGTGCGACGCGATCGTGCTCGACGTGCCGGAGGAGGTGGCGATCGAGCGCAACGCGTCCCGTCCCGACCGCGACTTCGGCGCCGGTGTGGTGCTGAGGCAGCGCAAGGACCTGCGCCGCTCGCTCGGCGCGATCCACCGGGACGGCTTCCGCAAGGTCCACGTGCTGCGCGGCGTGGACGAGATCGACGCCGCCACGATCGCCTACGACAGGGCCTGGAGCGACAGGAAGGACCTCACGGGGCCCTTCGACCTCATCGGCGACGTCCACGGCTGCCGGGCCGAACTGGAGTCACTGCTCACCGAGCTGGGCTGGGAGCTGACCCGCGTCGACGGCAAGGCGGTGGGCGCCACGCACCCTGAGGGCCGCACCGCGGTGTTCGTCGGCGACCTCGTCGACCGCGGCCCCGACTCGCCCGGCGTGGTCCGCCTGGTCATGGGCATGGTCGCGGCCGGCACCGCCCTCTGCGTGCGGGGCAACCACGAGGACAAGCTGGTCAAGGCGCTCAAGGGCCGCAAGGTGCGGGTGGCCCACGGCCTGGAGCGCTCGCTCGAGCAGTTCGCCGCCGAGAGCGAGGAGTTCACCCGCGAGGCGAGCGCGTTCCTCGACGGGCTCATCAGCCACTACCAGCTCGACGAGGGCCGCCTGGTGGTCGCGCACGCCGGGTTGAAGGAGGCCTACCACGGCCGCGCCTCCGGCAGGGTCCGCTCCTTCGCGCTGTACGGCGAGACCACCGGCGAGACCGACGAGTACGGCCTGCCCGTGCGCTACCCGTGGGCGCAGCAGTACCGGGGCCGCGCCATGGTCGTCTACGGCCACACCCCCACGACCAGGCCCGAGTGGATCAACAACACGATCTGCCTCGACACCGGCTGCGTGTTCGGCGGCCGGCTGACCGCGCTGCGCTACCCCTCGCGCGAGATCGTCTCGGTGCCGGCGGAGACCGTCTGGTACGAGCCGGTCAAGCCGCTCGGCGCCCCCGGCCACCGCGACGCCGTCACCCTCGACATCGACGACGTGCGGGGCACCCGGTACGTCGAGACGCGCTTCGGCGCCAAGGTCAAGATCATGGAGGAGAACGCGGCGGCCGCCCTGGAGGTGATGAGCCGCTTCGCCGTCGACCCGCGCTGGCTGGTCTACCTGCCGCCGACGATGGCCCCGCCGGAGACCTCCCGCCTGGACGGCTACCTGGAGCACCCGCACGAGGCGTTCGAGGAGTTCGCCGCCCACGGGGTGCGCGAGGTCGTGTGCGAGGAGAAGCACATGGGCTCGCGGGCCGTGGCGGTCCTGGCCAGGACCGCCGAGGTCGCGGCCGAGCGGTTCGGCGTGAGCGACGGCACCACCGGCGTGGTCTACACCCGCACCGGCCGGCCGTTCTTCGACGACCTGGCGCCGCTGGTCGACAGGCTGCGGCGGGCGTGCGAGCCGCTGTGGAGCGCGCTCGGCTCCGACTGGGTGGTGCTCGACTGCGAGCTGCTGCCGTGGTCGGCCAAGGCCGGGGAGCTGATCCGCACGCAGTACGCCTCCGTGGGCGCGGCCGCGCGGGCCGCGCTGCCGGCAGCGGTCGGCGCCCTGAACGCGGCGGCCGAGCGCGGGCTGGATGTGGGCGAGTTGTTGGCCCGCACCCGGCGTCGCGAGGACAACGCTGCCCGTTTTCGCGACGCCTATGCGCGCTACTGCTGGCCGGTCGACGGACTCGAGGGGATACGGCTGGCGCCGTTCCAGATCCTGGCGGCCGAGGGGCGCAACACCGCGCTCGAGCCGCACGCCTGGCACCTGGAGCGGCTCGCCCTCCTCGACGACCCGATCATCACGCCCACCCGGCACCTGTTCGTCGACCTGACCTCCGCCGAGTCGCGGGAGCGGGCGGTGGAGTGGTGGCTTGCGCTGACGGCCGAGGGCGGCGAGGGCATGGTCGTCAAGCCCGCCGTCCACCCCGAGGGCCGCGTCCAGCCGGGTGTGAAGGTGCGCGGGCGCGAGTACCTGCGGATCATCTACGGGCCCGACTACACCGAGTCGCTCGACACGCTGCGCCGCCGCTTCCTCGGCAAGAAGCGCTCCATGGCGCTGCGCGAGCACGCCCTCGGATTGGAGGCGCTGGCCCGGCTGGCCGACGGCGACTCACTGTGGCGGGTGCACGAGCCTGTCTTCGCCGTGCTGGCGATGGAGTCGGAGCCGGTCGACCCACGGTTGTGATCGCCGGATCTCGACCCAGGGCGGAGCCGTAGCCAGGCCTGTCGTGGGTAGTGGGCGCGACCGTGGGTAGTGGGCGCGACATGGTGCGCTCTGAGCATGTACGACAGGAAAACATCGGTCATGTCGTCTTCATCACGGCGGCCGCCGCCATCGGCGGCTTCCTGTTCGGCTACGACAGCTCGGTGATCAACGGCGCGGTCACCGGAATCCGGCACCACTTCCAGGTGGGCGCGGTCGAGACGGGCTTCGTCGTGGCCATCGCCCTGCTGGGGTCGGCGGCGGGCGCGTGGCTGGCCGGCGGGGTGGCCGACCGGTGGGGGCGCGTCAGGACCATGCAGCTGGCCGCGGGACTGTTCGCGGTCAGCTCGATCGGCCAGATGCTGCCCTTCGCCCTCTGGGACCTGGCCTTCTGGCGGGTGCTCGCCGGCGTGGCCATCGGCATGGCCTCCGTGATCGGCCCCGCCTACATCGCCGAGGTGGCCCCGCCCGCCTACCGCGGCCGGCTGGGCTCCTTCCAGCAGCTGGCCATCGTGCTCGGCATCGCGGTCTCCCAGCTGGTCAACTACATGATCGCGCGCCTGGCCGGCGGCAACGTCAACAACGAGCTGTGGGGTCTGCAGGCCTGGCAGTGGATGCTCGGCGCGTGCGTCGTGCCGGCCCTGCTGTACCTGCTGTTCGCCTCGGTGATCCCCGAGTCGCCGCGCTTCCTGGTCGCCGTCGGCCGTACCGAGGCGGCCAAGCGGGTGCTGGCCGAGGTCGAGGGAGAGAGCGCCGACCTGGACACCCGGCTGGAGGAGATCCGCAGCGTGCTGCGGACGGAGGAACGCACGCACCTGCGCGACCTGCGCGGCCCCGCGCTGGGGCTGCTGCCGATCGTGTGGATCGGCATCGTGCTGTCGGTCTTCCAGCAGTTCGTCGGCATCAACGTGATCTTCTACTACTCCTCCGTGCTGTGGCAGTCGGTCGGCGTCACCCAGAGCAACTCGCTGCTGATCAGCTTCTCCAGCTCGGTGATCAACATCATCGGCACGTTCATCGCCATCGCCCTGGTCGACAAGCTCGGCCGCAAGCCGTTGCTGCTGATCGGCTCGGCCGGCATGGCGATCTCGCTGGGCACCGCCGCGTGGGCGTTCAGCGCCGCCAAGTACGTCGGCCAGACGGTCACGATGCCCGACCCACAGGGCGCCGTCGCGCTGATCGCGGCCCACACGTTCGTGCTGTTCTTCGCCCTGTCATGGGGTGTGGTGGTGTGGGTCCTGCTGGGCGAGATGTTCCCCAACCGCATCCGCGCCGTCGCCCTGTCGGTCGCCGCGGCCGCCCAGTGGCTGGCCAACTGGGCGATCACCGTGACGTTCCCCAGCCTGGCGGAGTGGAACCTGCCGCTCACCTACGTCATGTACGCGTGCTTCGCGGCGCTGTCGTTCGTCTTCGTCACCAGGTGGATCAAGGAGACGCGGGGCCGCAAGCTGGAGGAGATGGGCTAGCACTCCAGCCGCGCGGCGATCCCGCTGGCGTGCCGGGTTACGGCCGCGGTGGTGATGCGGTGGTGATGCGGTGGTTGGCGGCCACCGCATGATTGTCGTTTGCTGGATGATCGCGGTGGTCGCGGGTGTTCTGCCTGCCCACCACACCGCCCTTGTGAAGGAGGACGCCCCATGCGTTGGCTGGACGTGCGCCGGCACAGCCTGACCAAGAAGGGCGCGATGCGTGGCCGGGGGTCCCATCTGTCGGCTGAAGGCATCGCCCTGGCCCGTTTCATCGGTTCCGGAGCCGGCCCGTACGAGCGCGTCGTCACCAGTTCGGTCCCTCGGGCGGTCGAGACCGCCGTCGCGATGGGGTTCGCCGTCGACGACACCATGGAGATGCCGTCGGGCTACGTATCCGGAGAGATCCCCCGGCATGCCCAGTGGAACTGGGCGCAGCCGTACAGGCGACTCGCGGACGTCATCCGGAAGGGTCATGCCGCGGCGGCGGTGGCCCAGACCCATCGCGCGATCTGGGCGGACACGGTGGCTGGTGTCCCCGAGGGCGGGTCGGCGCTGCTGATCGGGCACGGAGGGGCGATCGAGCTGGCGTTGGTGGCGTGTTTGCCGGATGCCTCGCACGACACATGGGGGACGCCGTTCGCCCACTGCGATGGCGTGCGCCTCGGCTTCACCGAAGGTCACTTCGTCGGCGTCGAGTTCCACCGGGCCCCGCAGAGCCTCTCCAGCCGAACTGAAGATCGCTGAAGTACGAGACTAGAGATCAACGAGGAGTCCAGACTCTCCCGGCGCCGCCCAGGCCGAGCGACCGGCGCTCCCTCGCCCGGCGGGCGGCGGCCTCACGCAGGTCCGTGCGCAGGTCCGGCAGGTGCCGGGCGACCTCGGCGCGCCCGGCGTCGGGCAGGATGATCACGAGGTCGGCCAGACCGCGGGTGTCGCGGGCGGTGATGTGGTCGCGGACCCGCGCCCAGGCGGTCACGAGGCGGCCTTTGCGGAAGTAGATCTGGTCGCCTCCCGCCCTGGGGGCTCGTCAATCGGTGCCCGCAGGGGCTGTGCTTTCGAATGTGGGCGCGTCGGTGCCGGGTTCAATACAAAGCACGCGGGTTCGTCGCGGCCCGACGAATCACTGGGACAATTCATCGGTCGTACCGCGACGAACCCGCGCCGCACTTCACGGGAATCGGATCGACCCGCCGTCATCGGAAAGCGTTGAATAATCGATCCGCGAAAAAACTCTGTCGTTCTGACGGTTCAATTTATTGAGCGGTGATAAACCCCTTGCGGTTCGCGTTCGGCTCGCGTGAGCGCGGGCCGGCGAAGCCGGCCCGCGCCATCAGGTCAGGACTCAGGTGTTCGCACCGTCCCAGTGCCTGTCGCGCTCGACCTCGGCCTCGTTGTTGTTGTTGTTGGTGTTCGTGTTGTTGGTGTTGACGTGGTTGTTGATGTTGATCCTGAGACGGCCGTGGCCGCCCCGGTTGTGGCAGCGACGGCCCCAGCCGCCGCCCCAGCCGCCCCAGCCCCTGAAGCCGCAGCGACGGAAGCCACCGCAGCCCCAGCCGCCCCAGCCCGTCGTGACGGCCGAAGCAGTGGTGGCGGCGGATGCCGCGGTGGTGGTGGCGCCGACGGCGACGAAGCCGCCGCTCACGGCGGTGGTGAGTGCGAGGCCTGCGATGACTCGCTTGAAGCTGGTCATTGGGTTTCCTCCTGAAAGGATTGACTGCCCGTGAATGACGAATTCAGGGTGGTTGAAATGTTCTCTATGGTCACGAGCGACCATCCCTGCATTCTCTTGATTGCCGGGCCGCATGCCAGACAAACGGGACATCACCCCATTTTGCTGTACATTAACGTTGCTATTGCTCTACTTAAAGATCTATCAGTCGATATAGCCCGATTTGGGCCGTTATAACGGGGGTGAATGGCCATTTTTCCCAAACCCCCGCTAATCGGTATAAATTCGGACATATCGCCCAGGCTGGCTGTGCGTGCACCCGCCGTTCGCCGCCCGGCACGGGCCCCGACCGTGCACGGCGACCCGTGTCCTGCGAGAAGCAGGCCCTCGAAGGGGCGGGTCCTGCCCTTCCGTACGGCACGCCCCCTGGACGCCGACCGGCCGTACGTCATCAGCGAGCACGCCGACCCGCAGGACGCGGTGCGCGAGAAGGCGTCCTGGCCGGGGCCGGATCGCCCGCCACTCCGACACCCAGGACACGGTGCTGTTCGCCACGGCCTTCAAGGGCCGTGACCCGGTGGCCGGGCAGCGGCACGAGCTCCGCCCGGCCGCCTTCGTCGGCCCAGGTGGCGGCGGGATGTTCAGGACCGCCGGCAGGGGCGGGTACGGGCACCTGACCACTCGCGGGCGGGCGTGGCAGGATATGCAATCTTCCTGTCATTGACGCCATCGTGTGACGCTGACCAGCATGAAAAGCATGCAGCGGCGCGTCGTGATCGTGGTCTTCGAGGGGTTCCAACTGCTCGACATGGCCGGTCCCGCCGACGTGTTCGCCCTGGCGGGCATGCTGGCCGGCGAAGGCGGTTACCAGGTGGAGGTGACCGCCGTCCGCGCCGGCGACGTGGCCGCCCTCAACGGGGTCGCGACGGTCGTGCGAGCCCCGCTGGCGGACGTCGGCGGGCCGGTCGACACGCTGGTGGTCGCCGGCGGGCTGACCACCTTGGACCTCCTGCCGGACCGGGAGCTGATCGACGGCATCACGCGCCTGGCCGGGATGTCGCGCAGGGTCACCTCGGTGTGCGGCGGCGCGCTGCTCCTGGCCGAGGCGGGCCTGCTGGACGGCAGGCGGGCGACCACCCACTGGCTGGCCGCCGACGCGCTGCGCGCCAGGTACCCGCTGGTCGAGGTGGACGCCGATCCGATCTACATCAAGGACGGCACCGTCTGGACCTCGGCGGGCGTGACGGCGGGCATCGACCTCGCGCTCGCGCTGGTGGCCGAGGATCACGGGCACGCCCTGGCCAGGGACGTGGCCTGCGGGCTGGTGGTCTACCTGCAACGGCCCGGCGGGCAGAGCCAGTTCAGCACGCCGATGAGCGCGCTGACTCCGCGCAGCGAGCCGTTGCGCGAGCTCCAGACGTACATCGACGCCAATCCCGCAGGCGACCTGAGCGTGCCCGCCCTGGCCCGCCACGCGGGGATGAGCGAGCGGCACTTCTCCCGCGTCTTCACCGCGCAGGCCGGCCTGACACCCGGCCGGTACGTCGAGCGCAGCAGGGCCGACGCCGCGCGGCGGCTGCTGGAGCTCACCGACCACCCGCTCGAGCGGGTGGCCAGGGAGGCGGGGCTGGGCACACCGGAGACCCTCCATCGCGTCTTCCACCGCCACTGGCGGATCTCACCCGGCGACTACCGTCGCCGCTTCCAGAAGAAGGAGCACTGACCATGCAGGTCGCCATCCCGCTCTACCGGCGCTTCACCGCGCTCGACGCCGTCGGCCCCTACACCGTGATGGCCTTCGCGCCCGGTTGCACCGTCACGTTCGTCGCCGCCGAGCCGGGCCCCGTCACCGACGACCGCGGCAGCCTCACTTTGCAGGCCACGGCGGGCTACGCCGACCTTCCCCGTCCCGACGTGGTCATCGTGCCCGGCGGCGCGGGGACCTTCGACGCGCTGCACGACCAGGCCCTCGTCGACTGGATCGCCGAAGCGCACGCCCACACCCGGTGGACGACGTCGGTCTGCAGCGGATCGCTCCTGCTGGGCGCCGCGGGGCTGCTGCGGGGCACGAAGGCCACCACGCACTGGGCCATCCTCGACATGCTGGCCCAGTACGGCGCCGAGCCGGTGAGCGAGCGGGTGGTCACGCAGGGCAAGATCGTGACGGCGGCGGGCGTGTCGGCCGGGATCGACATGGCGCTCACCCTGCTGGCCGGTGCCAGCGACGTGGAGACCGCGCAGGCCGTACAGCTGGCCATCGAGTACGACCCGCAGCCGCCTTTCAACGCGGGCTCGCCGAAGACCGCGCCCGAGGGACTGGTGCAGCGGACGCTGGCGCTGCTCACCTAGCGGCATCCTGTCCGCGGTCGGCCTTTTCTCGCAGGTCGGCCCGGCTCCCGGGCACTACCGGCCGCTGCTCGACCACCTGGCGCGCGCTCGACGCCCGCCCGGGGGAGCGGGTGCTCGAGTTCTCCACCGTCTCCGCACCTGGTTGGCGGTATCTCCGGGGTACGGCAGGCGGAGGACCCCGGGGGGGTACGGCGCGGCTGACGGCGTCCGCGGAGAGGGGATCGCCGCAGGCCCGCCGCGCCTGCCCCGTCAGGTCCCGCCGGTCTTGCGGACGGGCAGCCGCACGGGGCGGTGGACCAGGTTCCCCGTGGTCCACGGCAGGGTGTCGGCGGGTTCGGTGAGCGTCAGCCCCGGCAGCCGGTCGACCAGCACGCCCAGGATCTCCTGCAGCTCCATCCTGGCCAGGTTCGCGCCGAGGCAGAAGTGCGCGCCGCGGCCGAACGTGATGTGCTGCGGCCCCTTCCTGTCCAGGACCATGGTGCGCGGCTCGGGGAAGACGGACGGGTCGTTGTTCGCGCCGACGAAGGCGGCGATGATCCCTTCCCCCTTGCCGACCGTGCCCGAGGGCAGCTCGATGTCCTCGGTGGCCACTCTGATCATCGTGCCCTCGCCCGGCGTCTCCAGCCGCAGCAGCTCCTCGACGGCCGTGGGGATCAGCTCGGGCGCGGCGACGAGCCGCTCGTAGCTCTCCCGCGGATCGAGCAGCCTGAGCATCGACCTGGCCAGCACGGAGCCCGTCGTCTCGTGCCCGGCCAGGAAGAGCCCCACGGTCATCCGGACGAGCTCGTCCTGGCTCAGCCGGTCGCCTTCGTCCCTCGCCTCGATCATCGCCGCGAGCAGGCCGTCACCCGGGTCCTCGCGGTGGGCGGCGATGAGGTCGGCGGCGTAGGTGTAGAACTCGGTGGCCGCCGCGAGCTTCTCCTCCGAGGTGAGGCTCGACGTCGACAGCATCGCGTCCGACCAGCCGCGCACGCGCTCGGTGTCGATGCCCGCCACGCCCATCACGTCGCAGATCATCTGGACCGGCAGCGGGAAGGCCAGGTCGGCGACGAGGTCGAAGCCGGCGGGCAGCCGGTCGATCAGCTCGTGCGTGAGCGCGCGCAGCCGCGGCCGCCAGGTGGAGACCTGGCGCGGGGTGAAGGTGCCCGACAGCAGCCTGCGCAGCCTGGTGTGCTCGGGCGGGTCGGTGTTCATCAGGCTGCCGGGGGAGTCGGCGATGTTGTAGCCCTCGAACATCCGCGGCGCGCCGGGGTAGTGCAGGTTCCGGCTGAACCGGGGGTCGCTCAGCACCGCGACGACGTCGTCGTACCTGGTGGCCAGCGTGACCACGTCGCCGCTGGGCAGCCTGACCCGGCCGAGCGGATCGCTGTCGCGCCGTTGGGCGTAGCGCTCGTGCGGGCATCCACGGGGGCCGGTCAGGAAGGGAAAACTCTCGAGTTCGGCCATGGTTCGGACGGTACCCAGCGATCCGCGGGCTGCCTAGCCCTCAGTGCGGCCCCGCATCCCTCACCCCGGAGCCCGGGTCTGTGGCCGTGCCTCGTTCCGGTGTCATGGTCCTGCGGGGCTGCTGCGGCCGTCCCCCGGTCCGGTGTCGCGGGTCAGCGACTGGCCCTCGGCCGCGTGTCACCGGCCTGCGGGTCAGCGGCTGGCCCTGGGCCGCGTGTCACCGGCCTGCGGGTCAGCGGCCGAGGCGGGCCAGGTGCGACCGGCGGTGCGCGAACCCGAACACCATCGCGGCCACCCACACGAAGAACAGCACCTTCAGCACCGAGAACCCGCTCACCGCCAGGCCGATGACCAGCGCCACGAGCAGGACGGGGGCGAGCGGGCCCGGGCCCCGGTGGCGGCGCCCCAGGTGGGCGTGGCGCATCCGGTGCGCGTGCATGCGCCGCAGGTGCCGGGCCCTTCTCGACCCGCCCTGCCCGTACTCCTCGGCCCACCGGGCCGCTCCCGCCCAGGCGCCCTCCGGCCAGCCGCCCGGCCACGCGTCCTGCCCGCGCCGGGCTTCCGGCCACGGGGCCCGCTCCCGCCAGGCGTCCGGCCAGGCGCCCGGCCCGTGCCAGACGGCGGCGTCCCGCGTGGGAGAGTGGCGGCCGGGGCCCGGCAGGTCGGCGTGGACGCGGGCCAGGTCGCCGGCCGTACGGGCCGACAGCGCGAGGTCGAGCCGCTCGTCGAGCTCCTCGCGGGTCAGCCGGCCCTGCGCGAAGTGCTCGCGCAGCGCCGCCATCGTCTCGTCGCGCTCGGCGTCGCCGATGCGCAGTTGGTCGTCGGTGCTCATCGCGTGGCTCCTCTCGGGAGCCCCGTCCAGGGCTCCCGGCCTGCGCTCTGTCGTGATCGGGTCAGGGGCCGCGGCGCGCCGTGCGGCGACCGCGTGAGGGTCGGGTGCGCCATCGGGCGCCCACGGGGAAAGCGGGTGGGGTACGCCATCCGGGCACCCATGGGGAAGCGGGTCGGGTACACGATCCGGGCACCCATGGGGAAGCGGGTCGGGTACGTCATCCGGGCACTCTCGGGGAGGGCGGATGGCGTGCCGCGGGGGGTGCCGGGCATGCCGGGGGTCACTCCTCCTCGGGGTCGCCGTCGGCCAGGATCTGGTAGAGCTTGCGGCGCGTCTCGATGAGCGCCTTGCGGGCCTCGCGGACCTGCGCCTCGGTGCCGCTGTGCAGGATCTGCATCATCGCGAACGCCGACTGCTTGGCGATGTCCATCAGCTCGGCCGAGTTGTCGTCGATGTCGGGACGCATCTCGTCCCAGGGCGCCCGCACCTCGTCGGCGTGCTCGGTGATGTAGGCGCGGCCGGCCTCGGTGAGGCGGAAGGTCTTGCGGCCCTCGCTCTCCTCCGAGATGACCAGGCCCTCGTCGGTGAGCTGCTGCAACGCCGGGTAGACGGCGCCGGGGCTGGGCTTCCAGCCGCCCTCGCTGCGCTCGGCGATCTCCTGGATGATCTGGTAGCCGTTGCGCGGCTCCTCGGCGAGCAGCGCGAGGATCGCGGCGCGGACGTCGCCCCGCTTGGCCTTGCGTCCCCTGCCGCCGAACCCGTGGCGGCCGAAGGGCCCCCCGGGGCCGCCCCACGGGCCCCTGCCGAAGTCGAAGGGGAACGGCCCCGGCCGGCCCCTGCCGCGCTGCCTGTGATCGTGCGGGCCGCCCTCGGGCTGGGGGCCGCGCCTGTGGTGGTGATGCCCGCCGTGCTGCTGCCACGCCTCGGCCATCGTCCGGAACGCCTCGCGCGCGGCTCGCTTCATCTCCCTGGCGTCGGCCCACTGGCCGCCGCTCGCCGCCTGTGCGGAAGTCATGGTGTCTTCTCCTTGTTCACGATCGACCTTCGATCGTTCTCGATGCTTCGACGATATATCGGTAATGTGTCGATAGCAACCGATCTTTCGCGATCAACGTTGAGATGAGCGACAGAGTGAGCTAGATCACGAAAAAGTCGCGGAAATCGGGAACATGCATGGGGATGGAGGCCGTTAACTAGAGCAGACGAGGTCGTTCCGCGTCGGCAGGGCTGGGGGGTGCTGTCGCCGCGGTAACGGCCTCGTCTTCGTTTGCGGGCCCCTGTCGTCCGGGCCGCGGGCCCCGCGTTCCCTGAAACCGGGCGCCGCCCGCGTGCGGATGTCCGGCGGGCGTGGCGGAACGCCCATACGAGGGCTTGGCGCGCGCTTTGCCGTACGATGACGTAGCGTGATCTTGACATGATGGGGCACACGCACGCGATGTCGGGAGCCGCCGCCTGGCTGGGCCTCGCGCCCCCGCTGGCCATGCTCCCGCTGCTGAACGAGTCGAGCAGGTTCATCGAGACCGGCATCATGGCGGGCGCGCTGACCCCCGCCGAGATCATCGCGGGAGCGCTGGTGTGCGCGGGCGCGGCGATGCTGCCCGACCTCGACCACCCGAGCGCCACGATCGCGCAGACCTTCGGGCCCGTCACCTGGCTGCTCAGCAAGGGGGTCTCGTGGCTGGCGGGCGGGCACAGGGGGGCGACGCACTCCCTGGCCTTCGCGGTGGCGGCCGGGTTCGGGACGCACTGGCTGGCCGGCAGTTACCCGATCGGCAGGGACGTCGTGGTGGTGCTGCTCATCGGGCTGGCGTTACGCGCGATAGGCATCGGCATCCCCGGCAACAAGCTGGGTTCGGCGATGGTCAACATCGGCCTGACCGCCGGCCTGTACGTGGTCTTCAGGTCGCTGGAGGTGGGCTACGCCTGGCTGGGCCTGGCGGTCGCGCTCGGCTGTCTCATCCACGTGGTGGGCGACTGCATGACTGAACGCGGCTGCCCGGTGCTGTGGCCGATGGCCTACAAGTTCATGCTGCCTTGGAAGATCGGCATCAAGACCGGCAAGAAGTTCGAGCAGAAGATTCTCGCGCCGGTACTTTCTGTCGCGATTAGCGGCCTGCTGTACTGGAGACTTGCCTACTAGCCGGTAACTTGATGTCGAGATACTTACCGAGATATCTTGACGTCGAGAGACCTGCCGCCACCTGCGAGTTAGGGTGACCTAACGTCGTGACAGGTGCTGAAGTGCGGCAGGATCTGTGACGGAGAACTTGTCTAACGAGGAGGCGAATCACCGTGTCCGCGAACAGCTTCGGCAGCCGTGACACGCTACGCGTCGGCGACGCGTCTTACGAGATCTTCCGGCTGGATGCAGTCGAGGGCGCTGCCCGCCTCCCGTACAGCCTGAAGATCCTGCTGGAGAACCTCCTGCGCACCGAGGACGGCGCCAACATCACCGCCGACCACATCCGCGCGCTGGGCCAGTGGGACCCGAACGCCGCCCCTAGCGTCGAGATCCAGTTCACCCCCGCCCGCGTCATCATGCAGGACTTCACCGGTGTGCCGTGCGTGGTCGACCTGGCCACCATGCGCGAGGCCGTACGCGACCTCGGCGGCGACCCCGCCCGCATCAACCCGCTGGCGCCCGCCGAGATGGTCATCGACCACTCGGTCATCGTCGACTACTTCGGCCACCCCGACGCCTTCCAGCGCAACGTGGAGCGGGAGTACGAGCGCAACCGCGAGCGCTACCAGTTCCTGCGCTGGGGCCAGACGGCCTTCGACGAGTTCAAGGTGGTGCCGCCCGGCACCGGCATCGTCCACCAGGTCAACATCGAGCACCTGGCCCGCGTCGTCATGATCCGCGACGGCAAGGCCTACCCCGACACCTGCGTCGGCACCGACTCCCACACCACGATGGAGAACGGCATCGGCGTGCTCGGCTGGGGCGTCGGCGGCATCGAGGCCGAGGCCGCGATGCTCGGCCAGCCCATCTCGATGCTGATCCCGCGCGTGGTCGGCTTCAAGCTGACGGGCAAGCTCCCGGCCGGCGCGACCGCCACCGACCTGGTGCTGACCATCACCGAGATGCTGCGCAAGCACGGCGTGGTCGGCAAGTTCGTCGAGTTCTACGGCGAGGGCGTCTCCTCGGTGCCGCTGGCCAACCGGGCCACGATCGGCAACATGAGCCCCGAGTTCGGCTCCACCTGCGCGATCTTCCCGATCGACGGCCAGACCGTCGACTACCTGCGCCTGACCGGCCGCTCCGAGGAGCAGGTCGCGCTCGTCGAGGCGTACGCCAAGGAGCAGGGCCTCTGGCTCGACCCGTCGGCGCCCGAGCCGGTCTTCTCCGAGTACATCGAGCTCGACCTGGCCACCGTCGTCCCGTCGATCGCCGGCCCCAAGCGCCCGCAGGACCGCATCGCGCTCAACGACGCCAAGCGGGCCTGGCGCGCCGCCGTCAAGGACTACGCCGCCGAGGAGGACTTCGGGCCGGTCGACGAGGCCGGGGCCGAGTCCTTCCCCGCCTCCGACGCGCCCGCCGTCGGCCACGACGGCGACGGCGACCAGCCGCACACGCCCGCGCTCAACGGCGAGCGGCCGCACAAGAAGGTGCCCGTCACCCTGGCCGACGGCACCAGCTTCGAGATCGACCACGGCGTGGTCACCATCGCCGCGATCACCTCGTGCACCAACACCTCCAACCCCTACGTCATGCTGGGCGCCGCCCTGCTGGCGCGCAACGCGGTGGAGAAGGGCCTGACCCGCAAGCCATGGGTCAAGACGTCGCTGGCGCCCGGCTCCCAGGTCGTCACCGGCTACTTCGAGCGCTCGGGGCTCCAGCCGTACCTGGACAAGATCGGGTTCAACCTGGTCGGCTACGGCTGCACCACCTGCATCGGCAACTCGGGCCCGCTGCCCGAGGAGATCTCGGCCGCCATCCAGGAGAACGACCTGGCCGTCACCGCGGTCCTGTCCGGCAACCGCAACTTCGAGGGCCGCATCAACCCCGACGTGAAGATGAACTACCTGGCCTCGCCGCCGCTGGTGGTCGCCTACGCGCTGGCCGGCACGATGGACATCGACCTCGACACCGAGCCGCTCGGCGAGGGCGCCGACGGGCAGCCGGTGTTCCTCAAGGACATCTGGCCCTCGCCCGACGAGGTCGCCGAGGTCGTCAGCTCCTCCATCGGCCGCGAGATGTTCGAGCGCGACTACGCCGACGTCTTCAAGGGCGACGAGACCTGGCAGTCGCTGCCGATCCCGACCGGCGACACCTTCGAGTGGGACCCC
This sequence comes from Nonomuraea sp. NPDC003754, assembly GCF_053605785.1. NCBI lineage: Bacteria > Bacillati > Actinomycetota > Actinomycetes > Streptosporangiales > Streptosporangiaceae > Nonomuraea > Nonomuraea sp. NPDC003754. The sequence goes on along the minus strand of NZ_JBSGJX010000012.1, from coordinate 141,955 downwards.
GCCTCCACCTACGTGCGCAAGGCCCCCTACTTCGACGGCATGCCGGAGAAGCCGGAGCCCGTCACCGACATCGCCGGCGCCCGCGTCCTGGTCAAGGTCGGCGACTCCGTCACCACCGACCACATCTCGCCCGCCAGCTCCATCAAGGTCGGCACGCCCGCCGCGCAGTACCTCCAGGCCAACGGCGTCGAGGTCAAGGACTTCAACTCCTACGGCTCGCGGCGCGGCAACCACGAGGTGATGATCCGCGGCACGTTCGCCAACATCCGCCTGCGCAACCAGATCGCGCCGGGCACCGAAGGCGGCTACACCCGCGACTTCACCCAGCCCGACGGGCCCGTGTCGTTCATCTACGACGCCTCGGTCAACTACGCCGCGGCCGGCACGCCGCTGGTCGTCCTGGCGGGCAAGGAGTACGGCTCCGGCTCCTCGCGCGACTGGGCGGCCAAGGGCACGGCGCTGCTGGGCGTCAAGGCCGTCATCGCCGAGTCCTACGAGCGCATCCACCGCTCCAACCTGATCGGCATGGGTGTCCTGCCGCTGCAGTTCCCCGAGGGGCAGAGCGCCGCCTCGCTGGGGCTGACCGGTGAGGAGACCTTCGACATCACCGGCGTCGAGGAGCTCAACCAGGGCACCATCCCCGGCACCGTCCACGTGAAGGCGGGCGACGTCGAGTTCGACGCGGTCGTCCGCATCGACACGCCGGGCGAGGCCGACTACTACCGGCACGGCGGCATCATGCAGTACGTGCTGCGGTCGCTGCTGGCCAAGTAGTCCGCCTGCCAAGCAGGTACGAACGTCCCGCACCCGCGACCCGGCCATCCGCCGGGCCGCGGGCGGCGGGAGCCCGGCCACCGGCCGGGCGGGCGCGACCCTGAACGCGCCCATCTCGGGGGAACCACCCGACCTGACCGCCGCCCGCCGCACCACCCCGCGCCGGGCGGCGGCGCCGTTCCAGGGCCCCTTCGCCCGCGTCACGCCTGCTGTGGGGTGGTGTCGGTCCTTCCCGTACGGCAAGCCGTCCCCAGGCCACCGTGGTCACCGGCGCCCGCCCGTCCATCACGCATACTCCAGCGGGACTCCGGTCCCCGCCGCTACGCCGTACCCCAGCCCGCACACCGGATTCCACCTGCGGCCACCCCGGACGGATCCAGGCGGACGGGCGGCCTGGGGAACGCCCCTGAGCAGGCCGTCAGGTGGTGTTGAGGGGCGGGTGCCTCACGACACCTTCGACGCCGGTGCCGACCACGTGTCGCACGCCGACGGCGACACCGCCGCGTAGCCCCGCTTGAGCCACGACACACGGCTGGCCCCCGACCCGTGGCTGCGCCGCCCGTCCGGCTCGTCCCCACTGGCTTTGACCGCGTCGAGCAGCGCCGTCCAGTGCTCCGCCGAGCGGCCGAGCGAGCGCCAGACGCTGCCCGCGAAGACCCCGGCCAGGCAGTCGGCCTGCAACTCGTAGCGGCGGCCCAGCTCCGCCTGGTCGCCCGTACGGGCGCGCACCAGCTTCTCGTAGGCGGCCCTGATGCCCGCCTGCTGCTGCACGTGGTGACCGTACTCGTGCGCGGCGACCTTCAGCGGGTACAGGTCGGTGCGTCCCTCGATCCACTGTCCTTCGAGGGGGAAGACGAGGGTGGCCTGGCCGGTGCAGTAGAACGCCGCGGCCCCGCCCGGCCACCGCACACCGCAGATCCGCTCGGTGGGCGCGCCGACGTAGCGGACCTTCGGCTGCCGGAAGGGCAGCTTCGCCTTGGCGAAATGCGCTGACCATCCCCGGTTAAGGCAGGTCATGATCGCGCCCAGGTACTCCTTCGAGCGCGGAATCCCACCCGAGACGAGCGGCGGCTCCGGACAGGAGGCGACGGGCAGCCTGCCCGTCTTGTAGAGCGCCCCCGGCGTTCCCCGCACACCGGCTGCCCAGCCCGGCAGCATGCCAGAGGGCACTGACCCGGCGAAGGCCGGCCCAGGGGAGGCCAAGGCCGGGGAGGGCGGTCCGGGTGTGGATGTGGTGGGGGAGCGCATGTCAGAGGGCGTCAACCAGGCCAAGGACGGTCCAGGAGAGGGGTCAGCGGGAGAGGTCCGCCCAGGGGATGGCGAGGTGGCAGAGGGCCGTCCAGGAGAGAGCGAGGCGGGGGAGGGGCGGCTGGAGGAAGGGGAGGCAGGAGAGGGCAGCCCGGGGGCGGGCGACGCCGACGAGTGTGACGCGAAGGAGAGCGGCCCGCGGAAGAGCGGGTCAGTGGGGGACGCCTGGGCTGCGGGCGTGGTGGCCGGGAGAAGGACGAGCGCGGCGCACGTGGGGATGGAGAGAAGGGGGAGTCGCACGGTCCTGCAGCATAGAGCCCATGACTTCCGAGGCCTTGATCGTGTTATTGGCAGGTTCGGCGGTGCTGGTCGGCGCGATCGTCCAAGGCGGTGTCGGCTTCGGGCTCGGCCTGGTCGCCGCCCCGGTCGTGACGATGCTCGACCCCACTCTCATGCCCGGCGCCATCCAGGTGGTCAACGCCACCCTGCCGCTGTTCACGCTGGCCGCCGAGTGGCGCAGGATCGACTGGCGTGGTCTCGGGTTCGCCGTGGTCGGCCGGTTGCCGGGCAGCGCGGTCGGGGCTCTCGTCGTCGTCCATGTCTCCACTCAGACGCTCGGCGTTTTCGTCGGCGTCATGGTCCTGGTCGCCGTCGCGCTGACCGCCCGGGCCGTCGCCGTCCCCAGGAACGGGTGGACGACCACGACGGCGGGTTTCGCCTCCGGCATCACCGGTACCGCCACCGGCATCGGCGGTCCGCCGGTCGCGCTGGTCTACCAGAGCGCCAAGGGGCCGCAGATCCGTGCCACGCTGGCGGCCTTCTTCTTCCTCAGCGCCTCCCAGTCGCTGCTCATCCTCTGGTTCGTCGACCGCCTGCCCGCCAGGGCGCTGGCGACGGGAGGGCTGCTCGTGCCGTTCCTGATCGGGGGCTTCCTCGTTTCCGGGCCGCTGCGGCGCCATCTCGACGGCAAGGGGGTGAGGGGCGCGGTCCTCACGGTGGCCGTGTTCTCGGCGCTGGCGCTGATCACGCAGAGCGTGATCGGTTGAGCGGGGTGTTTCTGGATTGTTACCCGCCACAACAAACTCGGCCGGATGAGGGTCTTCCAAAGCAGGCCGCGGCGGAATACGTTGCCGCAGACAACATTCACCGCGTACGGCAAGGCGCCGCCGTACGACCGGTGGAACCCCCACCCCCCGTCCATCCCCCAGAAAGGACCTTGCACCATGCGCAAGGGGATCCTCAGCCTGACCGCCGTGGCAGCGGCGACGACCCTCGGTCTCACCGCGTGCGGGGGCGACAGCGGTGGCACCACCCAGGCCGGTACTGCCCAGCCCAGCGCGGCGCCCGCCTCCAGCGGGGCCGCCACGGGCAAGATCGGCGTCATCCTTCCCGACAGCAAGTCCTCGGCCAGGTGGGAGACCGCGGACCGCAAGTACCTCGAGGAGGCGTTCAAGGCCGCGGGCGTCGCCTACGACATCCAGAACGCCCAGGGCGACAAGAACGCCTTCCAGACCATCGCCGACCAGATGATCACCAACGGCGCGACCGTGCTGATGATCGTGAACCTGGACTCCGGCACCGGCAAGGCCGTGCTGAGCAAGGCCAAGTCGCAGGGCGTGGCCACGATCGACTACGACCGGCTCACGCTGGGCGGCGGCGCGGCCTACTACGTCAGCTTCGACAACACCAAGGTCGGCACCCTGCAGGGCGAGGGACTGGCCAGGTGCCTGGCCGACAAGAAGGCCGCCAAGCCCATCGTCGCCTATCTCAACGGCTCGCCGACCGACAACAACGCCACGCTGTTCAAGCAGGGCTACGACGGCGTGCTCAAGCCGAAGTTCGACTCCGGCGAGTTCGTGAAGGGCCCGGACGAGTCGGTTCCCGAGTGGGACAACGCCAAGGCCGGCACGATCTTCGAGCAGATGCTCACCGGCGAGTCGAAGATCGCCGGCGTGCTCGCGGCCAACGACGGCCTCGGCAACGCCGCCATCACCGTGCTGAAGAAGAACAACCTCAACGGCAAGGTGCCGGTCACCGGCCAGGACGCGACCGTCCAGGGCCTGCAGAACATCCTCGCCGGCGACCAGTGCATGACCGTCTACAAGGCGATCAAGAAGGAGGCCGACGCGGCCTCCGCGCTGGCGGTCGCGCTGGCCAAGGGCGAGAAGCCCGCGGCCACCGGCAGCGTCAAGGACACCGAGAGCGGCCAGGACGTGCCCGCCGTCCTGCTCGACCCCCAGGCGATCTTCTTCGACAGCGTCAAGGACGTCGTGGCCGACGGCTTCGTCGCCAAGGAAGAGCTGTGCACGGGCGAGTTCGCCGCCAAGTGCACCGAAGCCGGAATCCAGTAGGCCGGGAATCCCGTGATCGCGGCCGGGGGTACGGCTGGCGGCAGCCGTACCCCCGGTGGAGGACGCAGCATATGAACCCCGTTCTTGAAGTCCGAGGGATCGACAAGAGTTTCGGTCCCGTGCAGGTCCTGCACGACGTCGCCTTCTCCGCCTACGCGGGCGAGGTGACCGCGCTGGTCGGCGACAACGGCGCAGGAAAGTCCACCCTGGTCAAGTGCATCGGCGGCATCCACCCGATCGACGCCGGCGACTACTTCTTCGACGGCAGGCAGGTCCAGGTCAACGGGCCCCGCGACGCGGGCGAGCTGGGCATCGAGATCGTCTACCAGGACCTCGCGCTCTGCGACAACCTCGACATCGTCCAGAACATGTTCCTGGGCAGGGAACGCAGGAGCGGCCTGGTGCTCGACGAGGCCACGATGGAGGAGATGGCCCAGCAGACGCTCTCCGGCCTGTCGGTCAGGACCGTCAAGTCCATCAGGCAGAAGGTCTCCAGCCTGTCCGGCGGCCAGCGGCAGACCGTCGCCATCGCCAAGGCCGTGCTGTGGAACAGCAAGGTCGTCATCCTCGACGAGCCCACCGCCGCGCTCGGCGTCGCGCAGACCGGTCAGGTGCTCGAACTGGTCCGCAGGCTCGCCGACAAGGGCCTCGCGGTCGTGCTGATCTCGCACAACATGAACGACGTCTTCGCCGTCTCCGACCGGATCGCGGCCCTCTACCTCGGGCGGATGGCCGCCCAGGTCAAGACCTCCGACGTGACCCACGCGCAGGTCGTCGAACTGATCACCGCGGGGCGCAGCGGAGACCTGGGTCTCAGGAACGGGGTCTCGGCATGAGCGGCAGGATTCTCACCAGCGACCCCGCAGAGGACGGGGCGATCGTCACCGCGGCCCGCCGGCCCTCGGTCGGCAACAGCGCCCGCGCCTACCTGGAGCGGGTCCGCGGCGGCGACATGGGCGCGCTGCCCGCCGTGCTCGGCCTGGTCGTCCTGTGCACGGTGTTCGCCGTGCTCAAGCCGGTGTTCCTGACCCCGGTCAACTTCGCCAACCTCTTCCAGCAGGGCGGGCAGGTCACCGTCATCGCGATGGGGCTGGTCTTCGTCCTGCTGATCGGCGAGATCGACCTGTCGGCGGGTTTCGCCAGCGGCCTGTGCGCGGCCGTGCTGGCGGTCACGCTGACCGGCATGGGCCTGCCCTGGTACGTGTGCGTCCTGGCGGCCATCCTCACCGGCGTCGTCATCGGCCTCGTGCTCGGCGTGCTGGTGGCCAAGCTCGGCATCCCCTCCTTCATCGTCACGCTCGCTGGCTTCCTCGCCTTCCAGGGCGTCCTGCTGGCGATCCTCGAGGAGGGCACCAACATCTCCATCCGCGACGAGACCATCCTCGCCATCGCCAACAAGAACCTGCCCGCCGCGCTGGGCTGGGCGCTGTGGCTGGTCGGCGTCGGCGGCTACGCGGCCGTCCAGATCACCAGGTCGGTCAAGCGGAGCGGGCGCGGCCTGGTCGCCGATCCGTTCTCGCTGATCGCCGCGAGGGTCGGCACGCTGGCCGTGCTCACGGGTGTGGCCGTCTTCGTGCTCAACCTGGAGCGCAGCCGCAACCCCGCGGTGGCGTCGCTGAGCGGCGTGCCCGTCGTCGTCCCGATCGTGCTGGCCCTGCTGGTCGTCTGGACGTTCGTGCTCGGCAGGACCCGCTTCGGCCGCCACCTCTACGCGGTCGGCGGCAACGCCGAGGCTTCGCGCCGGGCGGGCATCAACGTCGACCGGATCAAGGTGAGCGCCTTCGTCATCTGCTCGGCGATCGCCGCCGTCGGCGGGATCATCGCCGCCTCGCGCGGCGCGTCCGTCGACCCGAACACCGGCGGCAGCCAGGTCCTGCTCTACGCCGTGGGCGCGGCCGTCATCGGCGGGACGAGCCTGTTCGGCGGCAAGGGCAGGGTGCTGGACGCCGTCCTCGGCGGAGCCGTCATCGCGGTCATCGACAACGGCATGGGCCTGCTGGGCTTCGCCTCCAGCGAGAAGTTCATGGTGACCGGATCGGTGCTGCTGCTGGCGGCGGGCGTGGACGCCCTCGCCCGTCGTAGGGCAGCGGCCGCTGGTCTAAGGTGATCAGCGAATTCGGCACTTCAAAGGATCCACGAACGATGCGAGCGGGCCCGTCCCAGGAGGAGATCAGGCGCCACAACCTGGGCGCGCTGCTTCGTCACGTCCATCTCGGCGGGCCCACCTCGCGGGCCGAGCTGACCTCCAGGATGGGCCTGAACCGCAGCACGATCATGGCCCTGACCTCCGACCTGACCGCGGCGGGCCTGGTGCGCGAGGAACTTCCGCGCGAGACCGGCCGCGCGGGGCGGCCCTCCCTGGTGGTGCGGCCGGAGTCGTCGCGGGTCTACGTCTTCGCCTTCGACCTGGGCCCCGACCGGCTGGTCGTGGCCCGCGTCGGCCTCGGCGGGGTGATCCTCGACCGGCGCGAGACGGTACGGCGGCGCGGCGCCTTCGACCTGGACGAGGTCGTCGGCGCGCTGTCCGGCTTCGCCAGGCAGATGCACCGCAGGACCCGCGCCGACACCGTCTGCGTGGGCGCGGCGGCCGCGGTCGCCGGCGGGGTGCGCCGGAGCGACGGCGTCCTCAAGTACGCGCCCAACCTGCTGGCCGAGGACGTGCCGTTCGGCGAGGCGCTGAGCCGGAAGCTGGCCCTCGGCCTGCCGGTCAGCGTGGGCAACGACGCCAACCTGGGGGCGCTGGCCGAGCACACCCGTGGCGTGGGCGCCGCCGTGCGGGACCTCATCTACCTGCACGGCGACGTCGGTGTGGGCGGCGGCGTCATCGCCGGCGGCCACCTGCTCGGCGGGCACGACGGCTTCGGCGGCGAGCTCGGCCACATGGTCGTCCACCCGGGTGGCCGCCTGTGCGGGTGCGGCTCCCACGGCTGCCTCGAGGCGGAGGTGGGGGAGCGGGCGCTGCTGGAGGCGGCGGGCCGGGCGCCGGCAGGGCGCGTCGAGGGGCCGCTGGGCCGCGACGCGGTCAGGGCCGTCGTCGACGCCGCCGACCGGGGCGACATCGTCGCGCAGGACGCGCTCAGCCGCGTGGGCGACTGGCTCGGCCTGGGCGTGGCCAACCTGGTCAACATCTTCAACCCGGAGATGGTCGTGTTCGGCGGGATGCTGCGCGAGATCTACCTCGGTGCGGCCGCCCAGGTGCGCAGCCGCCTGGCCGTCGACGCGCTGCCCGCCCACCGGGAGAAGCTGCGGCTGCGCACCTCGGCGCTGGGCGACGACGCCACGCTGGTCGGCGCGGCCGAGCTGGCCTTCGCGAACGTGCTGGCCGATCCGCTGGAGGCACTGGCCCGAGCGGGCGGCTGAGGCGAACCCGTGCCCGGCAGGCCGTCCTCGGCAAGGGCCCGCAAGACGACGGTGTCCGCGATCGGAGCGATCGCGGACACCGTGGGGTAGGTGGGGTAGTGGGGTAGCGGGATAGGACGTCAGGAGACGCGCGCCTTGGGGGCGCCGAAGGTGTTGCAGGCGTTCGGCGACTCGGCGTCGAAGCCGCGCTTGAGCCAGTAGGCGATGTTGGCGGGCTTGCCGTGGATGCCGTCGTCGAAGCCGGCCTGGGCGACCTTCAGGATGTACTTGAAGTCGAAGTCACGCCGGCCGAGCGAGTGCCACACGCTGCCGATGAAGGCGCCGGAGAAGCACTCGGCCTGCAGCTCGATCCTGCGGGCCTCGTCGTAGATGCGCTTCTTGCTCTTGCCCTTGACCCGGTCGACGACGTCGATCATTCCGGTCAGCTCCTGGATGTGGTGACCGTACTCGTGGGCCACGACCTCCATCAGGAACAGCTCGGTCGGCTCGGACAGGATGGCGGGGTCCAGCAGGACCGTCATCTTGCGCTCGGGCGGGCAGTAGAGCGCCTGCGCGCCCAGGGGGAACTTGCCGCACTTGCCCACCGGCTGGCCGGGCTTGCTCACGACGCCGAACTTCGGCTTGACGAAGGGGATCTTCGCCTTGGCCAGCTGGCGGCTCCACGAGTCGTTGAGACAGTCGAGCACGAACTCCAGGTAGACCTTGGCCCCGTCGAGCGAGTCACGCTGGACCGGCTGCTCCTCACACTCCTTGAGCTCCATCGCCCCGGTCTTGTAGACCCTGTTGTCGGTCAGGACCCGCGGGAAGCCGGTGGTTCCTGCGGCGGCCGTACCGGCGAACAACAGGCTCGCCAGAACGCCGGAAAGCACGGCGAATAAGGGGGAACGCATAGTCACAGGACTTTAGACCACACAACGGCCGCGCCGGAAGGCGCGGCCGTCGTGTCCGGAGATCATGAACTACGAGACGTACCTGGCGGGAGAGGTCCAGGTGTTGCACGCGGCGGGGGCCCCGTAGTCCCACCCGCGCTGCATCCAGCGGGCCTGGTTGGCGCTGGAGCCGTGGTCGTTCTGCGGCCAGATGGAGGCGCCCTTCTCACCGAACCAGTCGATGATCTGCTGGTAGTAGGCCTCGTCGACCGGCAGGGTGTCCTTCACCGACTTCATGAAGACCGCCGACATGCACTCGGCCTGCAGCTCGAGGCGGCGGGAGTAAGCGAGCTTGGCGGACTTGCTCGCGCGCCAGCTGGCCTGGGCGTACCAGGGCATGATGCCGGCGATCTGCTGCACGTGGTGGCCGTACTCGTGGGCCATCAGCCGGCCGATGCCGACCGGCGACGGGTTACGCAGCTCCGTCTTGGTGATCAGCATGTACATGGTCCTGTCGGCGGAGCAGTAGACGCCGGAGGCGCCCGTCAGCCACCTGCCACAGGCGGTGTTGCGCTTGGAGGTGATGATCCGCAACCTGGGCTTGGCGAACGGCAGCCTGGCCTGCTTGAACTCCGATGCCCACGCGCGGTTGAGACAATTGGTGAACGCCTGGAGGAAGTGCTTGTAGGCCGCCGTGCTGCCACGCTGGATCTCTCCCGGCGCGCAGTTGGAGCGGGCGAGCGTCCCGGTCTTGTAGAGCGGGCTGCTCGTCGCCGCGGCCTTCCCTCTCGGAGGCGCCGCCTGGGCGGCCGCGGCCTCCTGGGTGGTCGCGGTCGACGCCTCCGCGACGCCTGCCGTACCCACGCCCATCAGGGCAAGAACCAGCCCAGCCGACACAAGTGACGAGAGTTTCCTAAGGGGGACAGTGTTCATAGTGGGTCAACCCTAGGCCAAGATCGGACAAATCAGGGTGCATTTGACTCCATGGAGTCATCTTCTGCTTCACGAACTAGACTTCGATCCGTTGGCGAGTGGATGAGGGGATGATTCCGTGAGCGGGCTGCTGGCCTCGATCAAGGGACCGCACGACGTCAAACGGCTTGCGGTGGAGGAGTTGCCGCGGCTCGCCCAGGAGGTTCGCGACCTCCTCGTCGAGTCCTGCGCGAGGAACGGCGGGCACCTCGGCCCCAACCTGGGCGTCGTCGAGTTGACCATCGCGCTCCACCGGGTGTTCGACTCGCCGAGTGATCCGATCATCTGGGACACCGGCCACCAGTCCTACGTGCACAAGATGCTCACCGGCCGGGCGGGCGGCTTCGACGCGCTCAAGCAGGAGGGCGGGCTGTCCGGCTACCCGAGCCAGGCCGAGTCCCCGCACGACTTCGTGGAGAACTCCCACGCCTCGACCGCGCTGTCCTACGCCGACGGCCTGGCCAAGGCGTTCAAGCTGCGCGGCGAGCGCGAGCGGGTGGCGGTCGCGGTCATCGGCGACGGCGCGCTGACCGGCGGCATGGCATGGGAGGCGCTCAACAACATCGCGGCCGTCAAGGACCTGCCGTGCGTGATCGTGGTCAACGACAACGGGCGCTCCTACTCGCCGACCATCGGCGGCCTGGCCACGCACCTGGCCAAGCTCAGGGTCGACCGCCGCTACGAGGACCTGCTCGAGTTCGTCAAGAACAAGATCGGCAACGTGCCCGTCGTCTACGACGCCCTCCACGGCATCAAGAAGGGCGTCAAGGACGTCCTGGCGCCGCAGGTGATGTTCGAGGACCTCGGCCTGAAGTACGTCGGGCCCATCGACGGCCATGACGAGCAGGCCGTGGAGGAGGCCCTGCGCAAGGCGCGCGGCTTCGGCGGCCCCGTCATCGTCCACGTCCTCACCCAGAAGGGCCGCGGCTACGCGCCCGCCGAGAACCACGACGAGGACCAGTTCCACTCGCCCGGCGCCTTCGACAGGGACACCGGCGTGGAGAAGCCCAAGGGCCGCATCTGGACCAACGTGTTCAGCGAGGAGCTGGTCGAGCTCGGCAAGGAGCGCGACGACCTGGTCGCCATCACCGCGGCCATGCTGCACCCGACCGGGCTCAACGCCTTCGCCGACGCCTTCCCCGACCGCACCTACGACGTCGGCATCGCCGAGCAGCACGCGCTGACCAGCGCGGCCGGGCTCGCGCTCGGCGGGCTGCACCCCGTCGTCGCCGTCTACGCCACCTTCCTCAACCGGGCCTTCGACCAGCTGCTGATGGACGTCGCCCTGCACAAGCTGCCCGTCACCGTCGTCCTCGACCGGGCGGGCGTCACCGGTGACGACGGCGCCAGCCACAACGGCATGTGGGACCTGTCGATCCTGCAGGTCGTGCCCGAACTGCGGATCGCGGTGCCGCGCGACGGCGAGCGGCTGACCGAGCTGCTGCGCGAGGCCGTCGCCGTCGACGACGCGCCGACCGTGCTGCGCTTCCCCAAGGGGCCCGTCGCCGAGACCGTCGAGGCGATCGGCAAGCTCGGCGAGATGGACGTGCTGCGCGCGGGCGAGCCCGACGTGCTCCTGGTCGCCGTCGGCCCCATGGCCCACGCCGCGCTGGAGGCCGCCGTGCTCCTCGACGCGCAGGGCATCTCCGCCACCGTCGTCGACCCGCGCTGGGTCAAGCCGCTCGACGAGGCGCTGGTGCTGGCCGCCGCCGCGCACAAGCTCGTGGCGGTCGTCGAGGACAACGGCAGGGTCGGCGGCGTCGGCGACGCGGTCGCCCGGCTGCTGCGCGACAACGACGTCGACGTGCCGGTGCGCACGTTCGGCATCCCGCAGCGCTTCCTCGACCACGCCAAGCGGCCCAAGATCCTCGGCTACGCGGGCCTGACCGGCCAGGACCTCGCCCGCGACATCACCGAGGCGGTCGCGAAGCGCGGCTCGGCTCTGGAGCGGCAGCCCGCCCAGCAGTGACCGCCCGGCGCACCACGGCGGACAGCGTCACGATGACGAGCGCCGCCACGGCCGCCACCGGCAGCAGCAGTTCGGCGTGCTCGCGGACGACCCCGCCCGCGAGCGCGCCGACCGTCACGTAGGCGCTCACCCACGCGGTGCCGCCGATCAGCGCCCACGGCATGAACCTCCGGTACGGCACGCCGAGCGCCCCGGCCACCGCAGGGGTGAGCGCGTGCACCACCGGCAGGAAGTAGGCCAGGGCCAGCGCCCACCCGCTGCGCTCGAACAGCTCCTCGGCGCGCTGCCAGCGTTCCTCGCCCACCCGGCGGCCCAGGCGACCGTGGCGCAGGCGGTGACCGAACGTCCTGCCCGTCCAGTGGCCGCCGGAGGCGCCCGTCACGCAGGCCAGCACGCCGGCCGCGACGAGTGCGGCGGCCTCGGCCGGTGTGTCGGCGGTCGTGCCCGCGACGATGAGCAGCGCGTCGCCGGGGACGACGAGGCCGACGCCGACGGAGGCGTCCAGGGTGAGGAAGGTCAGCATGAGGGGCCACACCAGGAGCAGATCCTGGGCGGCGAGCGCGTCGAGCAGGTCCCCGAACATGCCCCCAGCCTGGCGGCGGGCCGGCCGGCACCCATCGGGGCCCGACCCCGGGCCGACCCGGAGGTCGTCCGGCCACTCGGAGGAGGGGCCGCCGCCCTTCCGGCCGGGCCCCGTCGGGCCCCGCTCATCGGGGAAAACGACCGTGGCGCGGGACCGGGGTCGCTGACCTGCGAATGGTCACCGGTCGTGTGGGAAAACTCACAAAATGGAGATCTTCCGCACCAAGAGTGTCGAACAGTCGATCAGAGACACCGAGGAACCCGAGCACCAGCTCAAGAAGCGTTTGTCGGCCGTCGATCTGACCGTCTTCGGCATCGGAGTGATCGTCGGCACCGGCATCTTCGTGCTGACCGGACAGGTGGCGAGGGACACGGCAGGCCCGGCCGTCGCACTGTCGTTCGTGGTCGCGGGCGTCGTGTGCGCCTTGGCCGCACTGTGCTACGCCGAGTTCGCCTCGACGATCCCCGTCGCGGGCTCGGCCTACACCTTCTCCTTCGCCACGCTGGGCGAGTTCCCCGCCTGGATCATCGGCTGGGACCTGATGCTCGAGATGGCGCTGGCCGGGGCGGTGGTGGCGGTCGGCTGGTCAGGCTACTTCACCTCGCTGCTGAACACCGTCGGCGTGCATCTCCCCACGCTCACGGTGTTCGGCCTCGAGGTCAACTATCCGGCCATGGCGATCGTCGCGCTCCTGACCGTGATCCTGGTGCTGGGCATCAAGCTGTCGTCCCGGGTGAACCTCGTGATCGTGATCATCAAGGTGGCGGTCATCCTGCTGGTGATCGTCGCCGGCCTGTTCTACGTCACCGCCCAGAACTACACGCCGTTCATCCCGGCCCCCAAGTCCAGCCCGGCCGTCCAGGGGCTCGGCGCGCCGCTGATCCAGGTGCTGTTCGGCATCACGCCCGTCGCCTACGGCGTGATCGGCATCTTCTCCGCCGCCGCGATCGTCTTCTTCGCCTTCATCGGCTTCGACATCGTGGCCACGGCCGCGGAGGAGACCGTCAACCCGCAGCGCGACCTGCCGCGCGGCATCATCGGCTCGCTGGCCATCTGCACCTTCCTCTACGTCGCCGTCTCCCTCGTCGTGGTCGGCATGCAGCCCTACAGCCGGCTCAGCGTGGACGCCCCGCTGGCCGACGCCTTCCGCGCGGTCGGCCAGCCGTGGATCGCCGGCCTGATCAGCATCGGCGCCATCGCGGGCCTCACCACCGTGGTCATGATCCTCATGCTCGGCCAGACCCGGGTGCTGTTCGCCATGTGCCGCGACGGGCTGCTGCCGCGCGTGCTGTCGAAGGTCCACCCGAAGTACGGCACGCCCGCGCGCATCACCGTCATCGTCGGCTTCGTCACCATGGTGCTGGCGGGACTGATCTCGCTGAGCGCGCTGGCCGAACTGGTCAACATCGGCACCCTGTTCGCCTTCGTCGTGGTGTCGGTGGGAGTGATCATCCTGCGGCGGACCCGGCCGGACCTGCACCGTGCCTTCCGCGCGCCGATGGTGCCGCTGCTGCCGATCCTGTCGGTGCTGGCCTGCTTCTACCTGATGCTGAACCTGCCGGTGGAGACGTGGCTGCGGTTCTTCGCCTGGCTGATCATCGGTGCGGTGATCTACTTCCTGTACAGCTACCGCCACAGCATGGCCGCCCGCTCCCGCAGCGGCGCACCCCGGTAACCCCCGGGACGGCCGGGCGCGCGTCCCCGCCGGGCGCGCGCGGGTCCACACGCATGAGCATCTTGTAGAAAGCTGCATAAGGAGCTTACGGTGTGCGCAGAATTGCGCAAACCCCCCGGAGGCTCATGCCCATGCGCAGCATCACGTGCTGGTTAGCGACCGCCGCGCTCGTCACCCTCGGCGTGGTGGCGACACCCGCCACGGCGCACGCCGACACCCTCGAACCGATCACCTCGCTCGCCGCCGACAACGGCGTCTACACCGCGCAGGCGGGCGCCGCCAGGCTCCGCGTCACCTTCCAGCGGGACGACGTCTTCCGCCTCGAACTCGCCCCTGATGGCACCTTCACCGACCCCGCCAACACCGGGCAGGGCGCGAAGATCGTCGTCAAGACCGACTACCCGGCGGTGCCCTCCACGTGGAAGGAGCTCCCCGACCGCTACGAGATCAGCACGGGCGCGCTGACCGTCAAGATCGGCAAGAGCCCGGCGCTGGTCAGCGTCTTCCGCGCCGACGGCAGCCAGGTGCTCGCCGAGAGCGCCCCGCTGTCCTGGGACGCCGCCGGCACCCGGCAGACCCTCGCCCCCGTCGCCAAGGAGCAGTTCTTCGGCGGCGGCATGCAGAACGGCCGCCTCAACCACACCGGCCAGATCGTCAACGTCGCCGCCAACCACGACTGGGACGACGAGGGCTACCCGAACGCGGTGCCGTACTACGTCAGCACCGCCGGGTACGGCGTGCTGCGCGACACCTTCGCGCCCGGCAGCTACGCCTTCAAGCAGCCGCTGGTCGCCACCCACAAGGAGCAGCGCTTCGACGCCTACTACTTCGTCGGCCGGCCGTACGACCTGAAGACGCCGCTCGACCGCTACACTGAGCTGACCGGACGGCCGCTGATGCCGCCGATCTACGGCCTGGAGATGGGCGACGCCGACTGCTACAACCACTCCAGCCCGACCTACACCGGCGGCAAGAACCCGAAGAAGTGGACGACACCCAGCGCCGCCACGGTCGCGCAGGGCTACGTCGACAACGACATGCCGCGCGGCTGGATGCTGGTCAACGACGGCTACGGCTGCGAGTACACCGACCTGCCGGAGGCGGGCTGGCTGCTGCGCCAGCGCGGCGTCGAACTGGGCCTGTGGACCGAGCGCGCGCTGACCGACCAGGAGTCCGAGGTCAGGGACGCGGGCGTGCGGGTCCGCAAGCTGGACGTCGCCTGGGTCGGCGCGGGCTACCGGCACGCGCTGACCGGATGCGAGGAAGCCGCCGGCGGCATCGAGAGGTACTCCGACGCCCGCCGCTTCGTCTGGATGGTCGAGGGCTGGGCGGGTTCGCAGCGCTGCGCCGTGCAGTGGACCGGCGACCACTACGGCACGCTCGACGCCATCCGCTGGCAGGTCCCGGCCATCACCGGCGCCGGCCTGTCCGGCATGCCGTTCACGGCGGGCGACATCGACGGCATCTTCGGCGGCAGCGGCGAGTCGTACGTGCGTGACCTGCAGTGGAAGGCGTTCACGCCGGTGCTGATGTCGATGTCGGGCTGGGCCTCCCATGACAAGCAGCCGTGGACGCGCGGCGAGCCGTACACCTCCATCAACCGCAAGTACCTCAAGCTGCGCGAACGGCTGCTGCCCTACCTGTACACCCACGCCGCCGAGGCGCACCGCACCGGCGTCCCCGTCAACCGGGCGCTGGTGATGGAGTATCCGCGCGACGAGACCGCCTGGCAGGTCAAGGACGAGTTCCTGGCGGGCAGGGACTTCCTGGTCGCGCCCGTCCACACCGCGGGGGACGTCCGCACCGGCATCTACCTGCCCGAGGGCCGCTGGGTCGACTACTGGAGCGGCGAGGTGCACAACGGCCCCAAGACGCTCGGCGGCTACAGCGCGCCGCTGGACCGGCTGCCGCTGTTCGTCCGGGCCGGCGCGATCGTGCCCATGTACCGCGAGGGCGTCAACAACCACGCCGAGCACCGGCCGGCCGACCCGCTGACGCTGGACCTCTACCCGAGCGGCGAGTCGACCTTCGCCATGTACGCCGACGACGGCAGGACCCGCGCGTTCGCCACCGGCCAGTCGGCCACCCAGACCTTCACCGTCAAGGCGCCGCGGGACGGCTCGGGCGTGATCACCGTGGGGATCGGCGCGCTCGAGGGCGAGTACGCCGGCAAGCCCGCCGCCCGGCCGTACGAGCTGGTCGTGCACCTCGGCGGCGCACCCCACCAGGTGCGCTACGGCAAGCAGAAGCTGCCCGAGATCACCGCCGAGCGGTACGCGGCCGGCGAGAGCGGCTGGTACGCCGACGGCGCCACCGTCAGGGCGCGCGTCCCGGCCCTGTCCACCGCCGGGAGCGCGGAGCTCAGGCTGACCGGCGCCACCGTGCTCGGCGGCAGGCACCCCGGCGACACCGACGTCGCCGTCGCCGCCGAGCTGCCCGCCATGCTGACCCCTGGCGCGACGGTCGAGGTGCCCGTCTCCGTCACCAACACCACCGGCGGCACGATCCGCGACGTCGAGCTCGGCGTCCGCGTGCCCGAGGGCTGGAGCGCGCCGGCTCCCGTCCCGGCGGGAAGCGTCGCCGACGGCCGGCGCGTGGACAAGACCGTCGCCGTCGCCGTCCCCGCCGACGCCAAGGCCGGTACGGTCACCCTCACCGTCACCGCCGCCTACGGGGCGCATCAGGAGCGCTACACCGCCACGGCGGCGACCGCGGCCAAGGTGCCGCACGCCTCGCTCGCGGCCGCCTTCGCCAACATCGGCGTCACCGACGACGCCGACCCGGGCAAGGGCAACATCGACGGGGGCGGCGGCAGCTTCTCCTACCAGCGCCTGGCCGCGGCGGGCGTCACCCCCGGCGCGTCGCTGACCGTGCAGGGCGTGCCGTTCACCTGGCCCTCCATCCGGCCGGGGCAGCCCGACAACGTGGCGGCGGCCGCCCAGACGATCGCGCTGCAGGGGCAGGGCAACACCCTGGCCTTCCTCGGCACCGGCACCAGCACGCAGGCCAGGGGCCCGCTGACCGTCCACTACGACGACGGCACCAGCGACACCGGCACGCTCGGCTTCGCCAACTGGTGCTGCGTCGACCCGGGCTCGCACGGCTCCAAGCCCGCCTTCTCGCACAAGGGCAAGAACCTGCCAGCGGGCGCGAACCAGTTCCCGACCGTCGACTACCGCGTCTTCTACAACCAGGTCAGGGTGAACCCGGCCAAGAAGATCGTCGCGGTCACACTGCCCGACAACGCCGCCGTCCACGTCTTCGCCGCCACGGTGGCGACCACGAAGCTGCCCGACCCGCCCAAGGGCCAGGCGTGGGCGTCGGAGGTGACCTGGCTGTCGGCCGACAACGGCTGGGGGCCGGTGGAGAAGGACCGCAGCAACGGCGAGAGCGGCGCCGGCGACGGCCGGCCGATCACGCTCGGCGGGACCGTCCACGCCAAGGGGCTCGGGGCGCACGCCCCCTCCAGGGTCTCCTACCACACGGGCGGCGCGTGCTCGGCGTTCACCGCCACGGTGGGCGTGGACGACGAGGTGCAGGCCGGGTCGGTCACCTTCGCGGTGCTGGCCGACGGGAAGGAGGTCTACCGGTCGCCCACCCTGACGGGGGCGGCGCAACCGCTGGAGATCGCGGCCGACATCAAGGGTGCCACCTACGTCGACCTGGTCGTGGGCGACGCGGGTGACGGCAACGGGGCCGACCACGCCGACTGGGCCTCGGCCGCGTTCACCTGCGCCCCCTGACAGCCTGGCCCGCGCCTGGCCGGACCCGCCACCGGAGCACACCGGTGGGGCCGGCCGGGCGCGGGCGGGAACCCCGAGGGGCGGGGCGGTGTATCGGGAGCATGAGACGCATCGTGCTGGTCCTGGCCCTCCTGCTGCCCGCCCTGGCCACCGCGGCCCCCGCGCGGGCGGGCGGCTGGGCCGCCACCTACCTCGACCCTGTCCCCGCGACCTTCGCCCCGGACGCCACCTACACCGTCGGCTTCTGGATGCTGCAGCACGGCACCCACCCCTACGAGGTGGCCAGGAAGCTCGGCACGGTGGGCCTGAAGTTCACCAGCGGTGCCAGGAGCCTGGAGTTCACCGGCGTGCCGCTGAAGGAGAAGGGCCACTACGCCGCCGCGATCGCCCTGCCCGCGGGCCACTGGCGGGTCGAGGCGATCCAGGGCTGGTTCGCGCCCTACGACGTCGGCACGCTCACGGTGCCCGGCCCCCTGGCGGTCAGGCCGATCGACCCCGAGCTCAAGCGCATGATCGCCGGCTACCTGTCCATGAACGGCGGCAAGGACCCGTGGGGCGCGGTGCGCCCTCCGGGCTTCGTCAGGCAGGGCGCGCCGGCCACACCCGCCGCGGCGGCGCTGCCCGCCGCTTCAGCTCCCGCCGCCGCTGCCACTCCCGGTCCGGCCACCGGCCAGGGCGGCCGTCCGGGCGCTGAACCCGGCCCGGTCCCGGCCGGCGGGCCGTGGCCGTACTGGCTCGGGCTGGGCGTGGCCGCCGCGGCGGGCCTGACCCTCGTCGTGGTCAGGCGGCGGCGCGTCAGAGCGTGAAGACGGCCGCGCCCGCCGCCTTCATCAGGCCGGAACCGAGGCCACCCCAGGCTCGAGGAAGCGCGGGGCCGACACGCCCGCCCTGTCCAGGTACGGCGTGACGCCGCCGAGGTGGAAGGGCCAGCCCGCGCCGAGGATCATGCACAGGTCGATGTCCTGCGCGGCGGCCACCACGCCCTCGTCGAGCATGATGCGGATCTCCTCGGCCAGCGCCCGCAGCACCCGCTCGCGGACCTGCTCGGCCGTCGAGGGCGACGTGCCGCCCGCGAACATGGCCACGACCTCCGGGTCGAGCGAGAAGTCGGCGGCGTAGACGCCCGGCTTGCCCGAGGCGACCAGCTTGGCCATGTTGTCGGACACGCCGAAGCGCGACGGGAAGGCCGCGTGCAGGGTCTCCGACACGTGGTGGCCGACGGCCGGGCCGACGAGCTGCAGCAGCGCGAACGGCGTCATCGGCAGGCCCAGGTCGTCGAGCGCGTGCTCGGCCACCTCGAGCGGCGTGCCCTCGTCGACGGCGGCGAAGACCTCGCCCATGAACCTCGTGAGCAGCCGGTTGACCACGAACGCGGGCGCGTCCTTGACCAGCACCGCCGACTTCTTCAGCGACCTGGCCACCGTGAACGCCGTCGCCAGCGTCGCGTCGTCGGTCGAGGCGCCCTTGATGATCTCCAGCAGCGGCATCACGGCGACCGGGTTGAAGAAGTGGAAGCCGACCAGCCGCTCCGGGTGCCTCAGCTCGGCGCCCATCTCGCTGAGCGACAGCGAGGAGGTGTTGGTGGCCAGCACGCACTCGGCCGAGACGTGCTCCTCGACCTCGGCGAAGACCTTCTTCTTGACGCCCATGTCCTCGAAGACGGCCTCGATGACGAAGTCGGCGTCGGCGAAGGCGTCCTTGGTCAGCGAGCCGGTGACCAGGGCCTTGAGCCGGTTGGCCTGGTCCTGGCTGACCCGGCCCTTGGACAGGAGCTTGTCCACCTCGGCGTGCACGTAGCCGACGCCCTTGTCCAGGCGCGCCTGGTCCAGGTCGGTCAGCACGACCGGCACCTCGAGCCGGCGGGCGAACAGCAGCGCCATCTGCGAGGCCATCAGGCCCGCGCCGACCACGCCGACCTTGGTGACCTTGCGGGCCAGCGCCTTGTCGGGCGCGCCCGCCGGCCGCTTGGCCCGGCGCTGCACCAGGTCGAAGGCGTAGAGCCCGGCGCGCAGCTCGTCGCCCATGAGCAGGTCGGCCAGCGCCTCGTCCTCGGCGGCGAAGCCGGCGTCGCGGGTGGCGTCCTTGGCCGCGGCGATGAGATCGAGCGCCCGGTAGGGGGCCGGCGCCGCGCCGCGCAGCTTCATGTCGACCAGGAAGCGGGCATCGGCCACGGCCTTGTCCCAGTCCTCCTCGATCGCGGGCCGCTCGACCGTGACCGCGCCGGTCAGCACCTGGGCGGCCCAGCGCAGCGACTCCTCCAGGAAGTCGGCCGGCTCGAACATGGCGTCGGCGACCCCGAGCGCGAACGCGTCGCCGCCCTTGATCATGCGGTTCTGCGACAGCGGGTTCTCGATGATCAGCTTGATCGCCTTGGCCGGGCCGACGAGGCGGGGCAGCAGCTGGGTGCCGCCCCACCCCGGCACCAGGCCGAGGAAGCACTCCGGCAGCGCCACGGCGGGCACGCCCGAGGAGATCGTCCGGTAGGTGCAGTGCAGCGCGATCTCCAGGCCGCCGCCCATGGCCGCGCCGTTGACGAACGCGAAGGAGGGGACGTCCAGCTCGCCGAGGCGGCGGAAGACGTCGTGGCCGAGCCTGCCGATCTCCAGCGCCTCCTCGCGGGTGCGCACCAGGGCCGCGCCCTTGAGGTCGGCGCCGACGGCGAAGATGAACGGCTTGCCCGTGACGCCGACGGCCGCCAGGTCGCTCCGGGCCGCGATGGCGTCGACGGCCTCGTTCAGCAGGGTCAGCCCGCCGGGGCCGAAGGTGTTCGGCTTGGTGTGGTCGAACCCGTTGTCCAGGGTGATCAGCGCCATCGTGCCCGCGCCGTGCGGCAGCTCGACGTCGCGCACCAGCGCCTTGGTGACTACCTCGTCCTTGAACAGGTCGCTCATGCCAGGTTCTCCCAAATGACCGTGCCGCCCATGCCCATGCCGACGCACATGGTGGTGATGCCGTACCGAACGTCGGGCCGCTCGCCGAACTGGCGGGCCAGCTGCGTCATCAGCCGGACGCCCGAGGAGGCCAGCGGGTGGCCGAAGGCGATCGCCCCGCCGTACGGGTTGACCCTGGGGTCGTCGTCGGCGATGCCGAAGTGCTCCAGGAAGGCCAGCACCTGGACGGCGAACGCCTCGTTGATCTCGAACAGGCCGATGTCCTCGATGGACAGGCCGGCCAGGCGCAGCGCCCGCTCGGTCGACGGGATCGGGCCCACGCCCATGACCTCGGGGTCGACGCCGGCGAAGGCGTAGGAGACCAGGCGCATCTTCGGCGCGAGACCGAGCTCGGCGGCCACGTCGGCGGCGGCCACGATGCAGCCGGTCGCGCCGTCGTTGATGCCGGAGGAGTTGCCCGCGGTGACGCGGCCGTGCGCGCGGAAGGGGGTCTTCAGCCCCGCCAGGCCCTCGACGGTCGTGCCCGGTCGCGGCGCCTCATCGGTTACCGCCAGCCCCCAGCCCTTCTCGGCGGTCCTGACGGCCGTGGGCACCAGGTCGGGCTGGATCTTGCCGTCGGCGTAGGCCTTGGCGACCTTCTCCTGCGAGAGCGCGGCGTAGGAGTCGGCCCGCTCCTTGGTGATGGTGGGGTAGCGGTCGTGCAGGTTCTCGGCGGTCATGCCCATGACCAGCGCGCTGCCGTCGACCAGCTTCTCCGACAGGAACCTGGGGTTGGGGTCGACGCCCTCGCCCATCGGGTGGCGGCCCATGTGCTCGACGCCGCCGGCGATGGCCACGTCGTAGGCGCCGAAGGCGATGCCGCCCGCGACGGTGGTCACCGCGGTCATCGCGCCCGCGCACATGCGGTCGATGGCGTAGCCGGGCACGGTCTTGGGCAGCCCCGCCAGCACCGCGGCCGAACGCCCGATGGTCAGGCCCTGGTCGCCGATCTGGGTGGTGGCCGCGACCGCGACCTCGTCCACCCGCTCGGGCGGCAGCGCCGGATTGCGCCTCATCAGCTCGCGGATGACGCGGACGACCAGGTCGTCGGCTCGGGTCTCCGCGTACAGGCCCTTCGGCCCCGACTTGCCGAACGGCGTGCGAACGCCGTCGACGAAAACGACGTCACGAGAGGAAGGCACGGATTCGCTCCTCGTTGCAGGACTGGTTCGGCCCACCATGCTACTCGCGAGTAACTACAACTGAGACGAGGGCCGCCGCCATCAGCACGCACACCAGCCAGCCGGTCGGTTCCCATAGGTGGGCCCGCGCCGCGACCAGCGCCGCCGTCGTCACCGTGGCGCCCGCCCACGCGGCCGGTCTGCCCGCCCTCGCCTGACCGGGATCCCACGGGTCGTGCGGAGACCCGGTACGGCCGGCCAGCGCCTCACGCGTCCACCACAGCGCGAAGCAGACGCCCGCCGCCAGGCAGGCCGGCGCCGCGACCTCCAGCGCCCCGGCCAGCGAGTCGGCCAGGCCGTACAGCGCCGACTCCTGGAACAGCCGCGGCACCGTGAAGCCGAGCAGCAGCGTCAGCGCCCAGCCGCCGGCCATGGCGAGCCGGCCGGCCGACTGGCGCGGACCGGCCGAAGGGCGTCCGTAGAGGGCGTGCTCGCGCCGCCGCACCCGCCGGGCCCGTGCCGCCCAGACCGCCTGCGTCGCCGCGAGCACGGGGACGGCCAGCGCGAAGGCCGCCAGCGCCAGCCAGGCCAGCGGCCTGGTGCCCTCCCTCGTCGGCGCCCGCTCGGCCAGCAGCTGCGTGGTGGCCAGCGCGGAGATCGCCACGGTGAGCGCGACCAGGGCGGAGCGGCGCGCCGACCTGGCGCGGCCGCGCAGGCCGGCGAGCGCGGTGGCGCCGGGAAGAGGCCCCGCGGCGGGGTCGGGAAGGGAGGTGGCCATGGGGCCATCTTCGTCGGCGATGGCTCCCGGTTCGCTCACATCGCGCCGGATTCCTGGGCCACCAGGTCGAGAAGGCCGGGGAAGCGGGCGTCCAGGTCGGCGCGGCGCAGCGTGATGAACAGCTTGCGGCCCTCCGGCCGCTGGCAGATCACTCCCGCCTCGCGCAGCACCCGCCAGTGGTGGGTGAGCGTGGACTTGGGCACGTCGGACAGGACGGACCCGCAGAACATCTCCTCGTCCGCCCCCCGCTCCCAGAGTCTGCGGACGATCTGGGCCCGCACGGGGTGACCGAGCGCGGCCATGACCTCGATGAGCTGGATCTGCTCCCGCGTGGGATGAAGCGCCGCCATCGGACCAGTGTACGAAACTGTCGAACTTGACGTGGTCGGGACTACTGTACGAACATCTCGTACTGTTCGTTGATCCCGGACATATGAATGGACTGCCAGGCGCAACCTCCGCGCCCTCGCCGGTGTTCACCGTCCAGTCCCTACCGAAAGGTCGCCACATGTTCGATGTCGCTGTCGTCGGGGGCGGACCCGTCGGCATGCTGCTCGCCGCCGAGCTCGCCCTCCAGGAGGTCGACGTCGTGGTGGTCGAGCGGCGTGCCGTACCGCTCACCGAGTCCAAGGCGGGCACCCTGCACGCCCGCACCGCGCAGAGCCTCGACCGGCGGGGGCTGCTGACCGCGGTCGGCCACCCGACCTGGGGGAGCGTCAGGTTCCACTTCTCCGGGATGTTCGGCCTCGACCTGGGCGCGGTCACCGATGGCGGCCCGTCCATCGTCGGCAGCCCGCAGGCCTGGGCCGAGCACGTCTTCGCCGAGCGGGCGCAGGCGCTCGGCGCGACGATCATGCGCGGGCAGGAGGTCGCCGGGCTGGATCAGCGCGACGACCACGTGCTGCTGTCCAACGGCGTGACGGCCCGCTACGTGGTCGGCGCCGACGGCGCCCGCAGCGCCGTCCGCAAGGCCGCGGGCATCCCGTTCGACGGCACGGGGGCGCGCGTGGCCGCCCTCATGGGCGAGGTACGGCTCCCGCCCGGCCTGCCGGGCGGCTACCACAGGACCCCTCGCGGCTGGCTCATCGTCTGGCCCGGCGGCCGGATCACCACCTACGACTTCCGGGGACCGCACGCCGACAGGGAGGCGCCCGTCACCCTGGAGGAGCTTCAGGAGGTGGCCGAGTACATCGCGGGCTTCCCGATCCCGATGTCCGACCCGCGCAGCCTGACCAGGTACGGCGACGCGGCGCTGCAGGCGCGGGCCTACCGCAGCGGCCGGGTGCTGCTGGCGGGCGACGCCGCCCACGTGCACTTCCCGTGGGGCGGGCAGGGGCTCAACACCGGCCTGGAGGACGCCGTCAACCTGGGCTGGAAGCTGGCCGCGCAGGTGAAGGGCAGGGCGCCGGACGGTCTGCTCGACACCTACCACTCCGAGCGGCACCCCGTGGCGGCCAGGGTGCTGTGGAACGTCAGGGCGCAGAACGCGCTGGCCGATCCCGATCCGCGGATGGACCCGCTGCGGGAGCTGTTCGCCGAGCTGATGCGCTTCGACGAGGTCAACGCCTACCTCAGCGGCATGATCAGCGGCGTGGACACCGTCTACGACGTCGGCGTGCCCGGCGCCGGCTGGATGGCCCCCGACCTGACCATCACCACTGACCGCGGCCAGGTCACCCTTGTCGAGCTGCTGCGGGCGGCCCGCCCGCTGTTCCTCGACCTCGACGGCCGAAGCGACCTCGTTCGTGCCGTCGGGACCCGCGCGCGGGTGGTCAGCGGGAAGGCCGACAGCCCCTTCCAGGCCCTGCTTGTGCGCCCGGACGGGTACGTCGCGTGGACCTCGGAGGCGGGGGACGAGACACTGCGTGGAGCACTGGATCGCTGGTTCTTGTGAAATATCCAGACAAACTGTGGCGGCTTCTGTTAGGAAGGTGCGCGATCACGTAAGCACTAGAGAGGTTCCACCGTGGCGCGCGACGAGAACGACAGCCCTGACTTGACCGGTGACGTGCTGTCGGACCGCTGGACCCCCGAGTCGGCTGACACCGACGAGCAGCCCGCCGTCGTCGCGGAGGACAAGCCCCCCGCTCCCGCGCCTGCCGCTGCGCCGGCCCCCGCCCCCGCTCCCGCTCCCGCTCCCGCCGCGGAGGCGGATGAGGTGCCCCTGGTGACCGTCCTGGACGCGCCCCCCGTGGTCGCGATGGAGGTGCCCGAGACCGAGGCCCAGTACCTCCCCCTCGACCAGGGCTTCGACTCCGCGGGCGAGTCGTCCCCCCGCGGCTTCCTCGGCTCCGGCTGGACCGAGGACGGGGAGGCGCCCGAGCGGGAGGTGCGCAGGCGTACCAGGCTCCTGCTGGCGGGGGCCGCGGCCGTCGTGGTGGTCGGCGCGGCCGGCGGCTGGATGCTGATCGGCTCCGGCGGCGAGGCGTGCGCGGGCGGGTCCTGCGCCTCCAGCCGCTCGGTGGCCCCCGCCGTCACCGTGTCGCCGGTCGAGGAGCCGGCGTCGAGCGAGCCCGCCGTCGAGCCGGTCACCGACCCCTCGCAGACGCCCGAGTCGTCCGCGACGGTCAGCGCCACCCCCGAGCCGCCCACGCGCGTACGGCAGAGCAAGGCGCCGCAGACGCCCAGGCCCACGGCCACCCGTCTCGGCACCCCCACCACCAAGCCCAGCTCCAGGCCGGTCCGCACGCTCAACGACGAGACCGTCAAGGAGCGGACGAACAAGAACGAGCCGGCCACCGAGCCGACCGCCGAGCCGACCACCCAGGCCCCGCCGGCGACCGGCACCGAGGCGCCCGCTCCCGCCACGGAGGCGCCCGCGCCCGTCCAGCAGCCGCCCTCGGACGACAGGCGTTCCGGCGGGCTCCTGGACTGGCTGTTCGGCTAGGACCCCTCGACCGCGGCCGCCTTCCCCTGGGAGGGCGGCCGCGGCGTCGTTGCCGTACCATCGCGCGAAGGCCGCCGGTCTGACAGACTGGAAATCGCTTTCCGGGAGGGGTCATGGTCACGCTCGAGGACGTCGCCAAGCAGGCGGGCGTCTCCCTCGCCACCGCCTCGCGCGTGCTGAACGGCAGCACCCGCCAGGTCGGCGCCTCCCTGCGCGCGAAGGTCGAGCGGGCCGCGGTCGAGCTGGGCTACCGCCCCAACCTGGCGGCCCAGACACTGGCGCGCGGCGCGAGCAACGTCATCGGCATCGTCGTGCACGACCTCACCGACCCCTACTTCGCCGCGCTGGCCGACGGCGCCATGCGGGTGGCCGCCGACCAGGGACTGCTGGTCATGGTCGGTGCCACGCACCGCGACCCGGAACAGGAGATCGCCTA
Organism: Nonomuraea sp. NPDC003754; assembly: GCF_053605785.1. NCBI lineage: Bacteria > Bacillati > Actinomycetota > Actinomycetes > Streptosporangiales > Streptosporangiaceae > Nonomuraea > Nonomuraea sp. NPDC003754. Next base: position 116,259 of record NZ_JBSGJX010000012.1, on the reverse strand, counting down.
CGTCGCCTCGCTGAACGCCCAGCGGGTGCGGGCGGTGCTGCTGGCCGGCTCGCGGGTCGACGACCCCCATGTCACCCGGCGGCTGCGCGAGGAGGTCGCCCGCTACCGCGCCGGCGGCGGCAGGGTGGCCTGCGTCGGCCAGGACCTGCTCGAGGTCGACACCGTCGCGCCCGCCAACCGGGAGGGCGCCGCCGACCTGGCCCGTTCGCTGGCGGCGCTCGGCCACAGCCGCTTCGCCGTCCTGGCCGGGCCCGCCGGGCTGCTGACGGCCGCCGACAGGTGCGCGGGCTTCACCGACGCACTGGCCGCCCTCGGTCTGCCCGCGCCCCTGGTGATCCACGGCGCCTTCGACCGCGACGGCGGCCACGCGGCCGCGCGCGAGACCGGCGACGCCACGTGCGTGTTCGCCGTCAACGACGTGATGGCGGTCGGCGCGCTCGCCTCCTACCGCGAGCGCGGGATCCGGGTGCCCGACGACGTGTCGGTGGCCGGGTTCGACGACATCACGACCCTTCGCGACCACGTCCCCGCCCTGACCACGGTACGGCTGCCGCTGGCCGACATGGGGGCGAAGGCGCTGACCCTGGCGCTGGAGGCCGGCGAGCGGACCCGCGTGGAGCGGGTCGCCGGCGAGGTGGTTCTCAGACAGAGCGTACGGAGGCACGAGTGAAGCTGGCGGTCAGCACGCTGGGAATGCCGGGAGAGGGCCTGGAGTCGGCGATCGCGGTCGCCGCCGCGGGCGGCTGTCAAGGGCTGGAGCTGCGGCTGCACCCCGACACGGGCGTGCACGCGGGGCTCCCCCCCGCCGATCGTGCCGCGGCGCGCGAGAAGATCGCCGACGCGGGCCTGTCCATCGCCGCCCTGGCGGGATATGTCGGCATCTGTGATCCCGCACCCGCCGACGACATCGTCGTCGGCGACCTGCTGGCCGACCTCCGGCTCGCCGCCGACCTGGGCGCGCCGGGCGTGCGGGTCTTCCCGCGCGGCGACGACCCCGCCGTCGGCGCCCGCCGCCTGCGGGCCGTCGCCGACACCGCCGCCGCGCTCGGCGTGCGCGTGTTCGTCGAGACTCACGACAAGATGCCGACCGGCGCCGCCGTCGCCGCGCTGCTGTCGGCCACGGGACGGCCCGACGCCGCGGTCGCGCTGTGGGACCTGCTGCATCCCTGGCGCCACGGCGAACCCCTTGAGGAGACGCTCGGGGCGCTGGCGCCGTACCTGGCCTACGTCCAGGTGAAGGACGCCGTGTCCGCGACCGACACCACCCCCGTCCCGCTGTGGTCGGGCGCGGTGCCGCTCGACGCGGCCGGTGAGCTGCTGCGCGCGCACGGCTACGACGGGTGGGTCTCGCTGGAGTGGGAGCGCACCTGGTACCCGCAGGTCGCCCCGGTGCAGGACGTCCTGCCCGGCGCGGCCGACTGGGTGCGCCGCTTCTCCGCCCCGGCCGCGGCGTGACGCCGACGGCCAAGGTGCTCGTCGTCGGGATGGACGGGCTCAGGTTCGACCGCGTGCCGGCCGCCAGGCCGCCGGTGCTGCTCGGGCTGATGGCCGCGGGAACCCACGGCACCGCCCTGCTCCCGTACGGCGAGGCCGTCGCGCCGCGCACCGGGTCGCCGGGCGAGGTGGTGCCCGGCAGCCGGGCGGGCGTCACGGCCAGGACGGACTCCGGGCCCGGCTGGTCGTCGATCGCGACGGGCGTGTGGCCCGACAAGCACGGCGTGGTGGACAACAGCTTCGCCGCCGCCAACTTCACGAAATATCCGGACTTCCTCACGCGGGCGAAGGCAGCCCGCCCCGACCTGTCCACCTACGCGATCTTCTCGTGGGCCGCGCTCGCCGAGCACGGCGCGTTCGGCGAGGCCATCGACGTGCGGATCGCGCTCGACGGCTACGCCGACACCTTCGCCGCCTGCGACGCCCGCGTCGCCGACGCGGCCGCCCGGCACCTGGCGGCGCAGGACCCCGACCTGGCCTTCGTCTACTTCGGCGACACCGACGAGGTCGCCCACGACCTCGGGCCGCTGTGCCAGGAGTACACCGACGCCCTGCTGCTGCAGGACGCCTTCCTCGGCCGGCTGCTCGCCGCGGTCAGGAGCCGCGCGAGCTACCCGGGCGAACGGTGGACCGTGATCGTCACCACCGACCACGGGCACGTCGACTCCGGCGGGCACGGCGGCGTCTCCGACGAGGAGCGCACCACCTTCGTGGTCCTGTCCGAGCTCGACCGCCCGACGCGGCCGGTGCGCGCCCCCCGCCTGGTCGACATCGCCCCGACGGTCCTGTCGCGCCTCGGCATCCCCGTCGACCCCGTCTGGAACCTCGACGGCCACCCCCTCCCCTGACCCCGTCCGTCCTCGCTCCCAGGCATCTCCCACCGGGGGGCCACCACGTCGTGTCTCCCACCCACAGGGCCACCCCGGCGCGTCTCCCACCGGCGGGGGCCGCCCTGTCGCGTCTCCACCCACAGGGCCACCTCGTCGCGTTCTCCCACCAGCGGGGGCCGCCCTGTCGTATCTCCCACCGGGGCTGCCCTGACGTGTCTCCCGCCCGCGACTCCCGTCGTCTCCATCGCCCCGGTCGGCCCTCGCCCATCCTGTCCACTCCTTTCCGCGGGCCCGGCCGTCTCCTTCGGCCCCTGCTTTCCCTGGCCCGGCCGCTTTCCCTGGCCCGGCCGCGCCTGCGGTCCCGTTCTCCATGCATAGCCGTCCGCGACTCGCGGCCCCTCGACCCTCGGGCCGTTCCTCGCCTCCTCCCGCGCTCCCTCACGCCTGTGGTCCCCGTCGGCTCGACCGCTCTGGCGCCGGACCGCGTCGAACGCCTCAGGGCGGCCGCGCCAGGGGTCCGGTGCGCGGCGCAAGACCGACCCCGACGCCCACCGCCACCGGATCCGGCACCCGCCGACCGCCCACCGCCGGCCGCCCCTCTCCGGCCACTCGCCCGCCAGCCCGCTTGCCGTTGGCCGCGCCCTGGTTGGCCGTGTCCCGGTTGGCCGTGTCCCGGTTGGCCGCGCCCCGGTTAGCCGCCCCGGTCGGCCGCGCCTGGGCCGGCTGCTCCGGTCGGCTGCTCTCCGCCGATCGCTCGTCGTCGCCCGCCCAGTCATCGCCATCCGCAGGCCGGTCGCGTGCTGGCGTCGTCCGACGCTGCCGGGATCCCAGTGCCCAGCGGCCGGTCCCGCCTGCCGTACGCCCTGGAACGCCTCGGGCCGGCCTGCCGTACCTCCCGGAAGACCTCGGGCTCGCCTGACGTACGCGCCACAACGCCTCGGGCTCGCCTGCCGTACACCCTGGGTGACCTCGGGCTCGCCTGACGTCCGGAACGTTCTGGCTCGCCGTCCCAGGTAGCCGGCCGAGAGAGAAGTTCATCACTTGATGAATTTTTTCACAGAAAGGCATTCCCTCGCCGCTCTCCGCGATGCACACTGCTGGCAAACAGGGATGAGAAGTACAGCCGACCGCAAGGGGAACACCGGATGAAGACCGCACGCGAACCACTCGCCCTCCCGTTCGCGGACATCGACGCGGGCATGCTGGCCCAGGTCGGCGGTAAGGCCGCCAACCTGGGCGAGATGACCGCCGCTGGTCTCCCCGTGCCGCCCGGCTGCTGCCTGACCACCGAGGCCTACCACCGGGTCGCGGAGGGCACCGCGCTGAAGGACGTCATCGCCGAGCTGGCCACCACCGAGCCCGCCGACGCCGCCCGGCTCGCCGAGCTGGCGGGCAGGGCCAGGGCGCTGCTCCTCGAGGCGCCGGTTCCCGAGGAGGTGCGCGAGGCGGTCGACGACTCCTACGCGCGCCTCGGCGACCGGGTGCCCGTGGCCGTGCGGTCGTCGGCGACGGCCGAGGACCTGCCGTACGCCAGCTTCGCCGGCCAGCAGGACACCTACCTCAACGTCGTGGGCCCCGAGGCGGTGCGCGACGCGGTCCGCCGCTGCTGGGCCTCGCTGTGGACGGACCGGGCGGTGGCCTACCGGGCGGCCAACGGGATCGACCACGCGGCCGTCCGGCTCGCGGTGGTGCTGCAGCGGATGGTCGCCGCCGAGGTGGCCGGCGTGATGTTCACGGCCAACCCGGTGACGGGCCGCCGCCACGAGGCGGTCATCGACGCGGCCCCCGGCCTGGGCGAGGCGGTGGTGTCGGGCGCGGTCAACCCCGACAGGTTCGTCGTCGACATGGCAGGCGGCCGGATCACCGAGCGCGGGATCGGCGACAAGCGGGTGTCGATCCGCCCGCTGCCCGGCGGCGGCACCGAGCGCGCCGACCTGGACGGCACGCGGGAGGCGTGTCTCACCGACCGGCAGGTGCGCGACCTGGCCGCGCTCGGGCGCAGGGTGGAGGACCACTACGGGGCGCCGCAGGACACCGAGTGGGCGATCGACGCCACCGGCGCCCTCTGGCTCACCCAGGCCAGGCCCATCACCACGCTGTACCCGCTGCCCGCCACCACCAGGCAGGGCCTGCGGGTCTACTTCTCCGTCAACGTCGCGCAGGGCGTGATGCGCCCCTTCACGCCGATGGGCATGGCCGCGTTCAGGCTGATCAGCGGGGGAGCCACCGCCATGGCGGGCTTCCCGCCCGCCGACCCGCTGGCCGGGGCGCCGATCGCGGCCGAAGCGGGACAGCGGATGTTCCTCGACATCACCGCCGCCGTGCGCAGCAGGATGGGGCGGGCCGTCCTGCCCAGGGCGCTGGCGTTCGGCGAGGCCCGCGCGGGGGTGGTCTTCGCCCAGGTCGCCGAGGATCCGCGGCTGTCGGTGACCACCACCTCCCCGCTCCCGTTCGTCCGTGCGGCGCTGCGGGTGGCCAGGCGCGTCGGCGCGCACCGGCGGGTGGCGCTGGCGCTGGCCAGGCCCGAGGCGGCGCTCGCCTACACCAGGCGGCTCGGCAAGGCGCTGGAGGCGCGCCTGCGCGTCGACCCCGGCGCCACCGCCGAGCAGCGGCTCGACCACGCCGAGCGCTGCCTGCGCGGCACGTTCCCGATGATCTTCTCGATCATGCCGGTGGCGCTCCTGGGTTACGCGGGGTTCGGCCTGGCGGGCAGGCTCTCCGGCGCGAAGGGCGACCAGCTGCAGGCCGTCCTGCGCAGCCTGCCGCACAACCCGACCACCGAGATGGACCTGGAGCTGTGGCGGCTGGCCACGGGCATCGGCGCCGATCCCGAGGCGGCCGCGCCGTTCCGGACCCTGCCGGTCGGCGAGCTGGCGGCCCGCTTCGCGCGCGGTGAGCTGAAGGCGCAGCGGCCGATCGAACGCTTCCTGGCCCGCTACGGCCAGCGCGGCGTCGCCGAGATCGACCTCGGCATGCCCCGCTGGTCCGACGAGCCGGCGCACATCCTCGGCGTGCTGGCCAACTATCTCCGGCTCGAGGACGGTGGCCTCGCGCCCGACGAGATGTTCGCCAGGGGAGCGGAGGAGGCCGAGCGCGCCGTGCGCGCCATCGTGTCCATGGCGGCGGCCAAGGGCCGGCTGCGGGGCCGGCTGGCGGCGGCCGGGCTGCGCCGGACCAGGATGTTCGGCGGCCTGCGCGAGCTGCCGAAGTACTACATGGTCGAGGTCCTGGCCACGGTACGGCGCAGCATGCGCGTGGTGGGGGAGGAACTGGTGGCCAAGGGCGTGCTCGAGGCCGCCGACGACATCTACTTCCTCGACTTCCGCGAGGTCCGCCAGGCGCTGTCCGGCGGGTCACGGGCCGCGCTGGTGGCCGAGCGGCGGGCCGCCTACGAGCAGGAGGTGCGCCGCCGCCACGTGCCCAGGATGCTGCTGTCCGACGGCACCGAGCCGGAGGCGCTTGCCGTACCGGCGGTCGCCGAGGAGGGCGCGCTGACCGGCACCCCCGCCTCGGCAGGCACGGTCACCGGGCCCGCCAGGGTGGTGCTCGACCCGGTCGGCGCGCACCTGGAGCCCGGCGAGATCCTGGTCGCCCCCTCCACCGACCCGGGGTGGACGCCGCTGTTCCTGACGGCGGGCGGGCTGGTCATGGAGATGGGCGGCTCGATGTCGCACGGCGCGGTCGTGGCCAGGGAGTACGGGATCCCCGCGGTGGTGGGCGTGGCCGAGGCAACCCACCGGATCGTCACCGGGCAGACGATCACCGTGGACGGCTCGGCGGGCGTCATCTCGATCGACTGACCCCGGCCTCCCCGGCCTCCCCAGGCTCCCGGGCGTTCCCGGCATCCCCGCTGTCCGCGGTCTCCCCGGACGCGGCGGACCTCCGCCTCCGGTCAGGGAGGGTGCCCACCGTCGATCAGGGCGCGAGGACGACGGAGGCGAAGCGCTCCTTCATCGTGGACACCACCGTGTCGGGGTCGGCCGCCCAGACGTCGGCGTTGAAGATCTCCACCTCCACGTCCCCCGTGTAGCCGGCCGCCCGCACCGCCCGGGTGAGCGGCGCGAAGTCGATCACCCCGTCGCCCATCATCGCCCTGCCGAGCAGCACGTCGGCGGGCAACGGCTGCAGGAAGTCGCACACCTGGTAGGAGGCGATCCGCGACCCCGCCCGCGCGATCTGCTCGAAGACCGCCGGGTCCCACCACACGTGGAAGGTGTCGACCACCACCCCCACCTGCTCCACCGGGTACGGCTCGGCCAGGTCGAGCGCCTGGCCCAGCGTGGACAGCACCGCCCGGTCCGCGCAGTACATCGGGTGCAGCGGCTCCAGCGCCAGCCGCACCCCCCGCTCGCCCGCGTAGGGGGCCAGCACGGACAGCGCCTCGGCCACCCGCTGCCGCGCCCCCGCCAGGTCCCGGGAGAACCCCTCGGCGGGCGGCCGGCCGGCGGGGACGCCGGGCAGGCCGCCGACGACCATCACCAGGCAGGCCGCGCCCAGCTCGGCGGCCTCGTCGACGGCCCGCCGGTTGTCGTCGAGGGATTCCGGCGAGCCGCTGGTCAGGAAGCCGCCCCTGCACAGCGACGAGACGCGGAGCCCGGCGTCGGTGACCCGCTTGACCGTCTCGGCCAGCCCCTGCGCCGCCACCTCCTGCCGCCACAGCCCGATGGCCTCGACGCCGTGCCGTACGCACCCGTCGACGGCCTCGGCCACCGTCCACCGCCTGGTGGTCCACTGGTTGAGAGAGAGCTTCACAGCCCGTTCACCGCCAGCAGGGCCCGCATCCGCCGTACGGCGAGCTCCTGGTCGGCCAGCAGCCCCGCCCGGTCGGCCAGCCTGAACACCTCGCACAGGTGCGGCAGCGACCTGGCCGCCTGGGCGCCGTTGACCATGGTGAAGGCGTCCTGGTGGCCGTTGAGCCAGGCCAGGAAGACGATGCCGGTCTTGTAGTGGTACGTCGGCGTCTCGAAGATCTTGCGCGACAGCGGGACGGTCGGGGCGAGGATCTCGTCGTAGTGCGCCAGCAGCCGGTCGCGGGCCTCGTCGGTGCAGGCGGCCTCGGCGGCGTCGAGCACCTGCAGCGCGGCGGCCGCCGCGGGCGCGATCGCGTCGAAGATGCCCAGCAGCGCGTGGGAACCGGTCCTGATCAGCGACGGGTAGTTGAAGTCGTCGCCGGTGTAGAGCTTGACGCCGGGCGGCAGCGCGGCGCGCAGCGCCACCTCGTGCGCCTCGTCCAGCAGCGACACCTTGACCCCGTCGACCATCGCGGCGTGCGCGTGGACCAGCTCGAGGAAGGACGCGGTGGCCCCGGCGACGTCGCGCGCGCCCCAGTACCCGGCCAGCTGCGGGTCGAACATCTCGCCCAGCCAGTGGAGGATCACCGGCCGGTCGGCCACGCCGAACAGCTTGCCGTACACCCGGTGGTAGTCGGCGGGCCCGGTGGCGAGGCGGGCGAGCTGGCGCGAGGCCATCACGATCACGCGCGCGCCCGCGGCCTGGACGGTCTCGATCTGCTCGGTGTAGGCGGCGACGACCTCGTCCAGGGTGGCCGCGGCGGGCGCGTGGTCGGTGCCGGCGCCGCAGGCCACCAGCTCGGCCGGGTCCCCGACGGTGGCGGCCTCGGCGGCGCTGCGCCTGATCAGCTCCCGGGTGGCCGCCCAGTCCAGGCCCATGTTGCGCTGGGCGGTGTCCATGGCGTCGGCGACGCGCAGGCCGTGCGACCACAGGTGGTGCCGGAAGCGCAGCGTGGCCTCCCAGTCGACCGCCGCGGGGGAGCCAGGGGTGTTGTCGCCCAGCGGGTCGGCGACCACGTGGGCGGCCGCGTAGACGACGCGGCTCGTGGCGGGCCCGTCGACGGCCGGCCAGGTGACGGGATCGCTCAGCGTGTGGCTCCCGCCGGGCAGGTCGATCCTCACAGCTCCGCCACCGCCATCCTGCGGCCCTCGGCCGAGCTGCGCAGCCCGAGCTCGGCCAGCCGTACGCCGCGGGCGCCGGAGGCGAAGTCGTAGGGGAAGGGCGCGTCCTCCACGACGTGCCGGACGAACAGCTCCCACTGGATCTTGAAGCCGTTGTCGAAGTCGGCGTTGTCGGGCACCTCCTGCCAGTCGTCGCGGAAGCGCGCCGTGACGGGCAGGTCGGGATTCCAGACCGGCTTCGGGGTGGTGGCGCGGCTCTGGACGCGGCAGTTGCGCAGGCCCGCGACGGCGCTGCCGTGCGTGCCGTCCACCTGGAACTCCACCAGTTCGTCGCGGTTGACGCGGACCGTCCAGGAGGAGTTGATCTGCGCGATGACGCCGCCGGCCAGCTCGAAGACGGCGTAGGCCGCGTCGTCGGCCGTCGCCTCGTACGGCTCGCCCCGCTCGTCCACCCGGGTCGGGATGTGCGTGGCCGCTCTGGCGTAGACCGACTCGACCGTGCCGAACAGGTTCTCCAGCACGTAGTTCCAGTGCGGGAACATGTCCAGGATGATGCCGCCGCCGTCCTGGGCGCGGTAGTTCCAGGAGGGCCGCTGGGCGCTCTGCCAGTCGCCCTCGAAGACCCAGTAGCCGAACTCGCCGCGCACCGACAGGATGCGGCCGAAGAACCCGCCGTCGATCAGCCGCTTCAGCTTGAGCAGGCCCGGCAGGAACAGCTTGTCCTGCACGACCCCGTTCTTCACGCCCTTGGCGGCGGCCGCCTCGGCGAGCGCCACCGCCTCCGCGTAGGACTCGGCGGTGGGCTTCTCGGCGTAGATGTGCTTGCCCGCCTCGATCGCCTTCAGCACCGACTTGACCCGGGCCTGCGTGACCTGGGCGTCGAAGTAGACGTCGGCCTCCCGGAGGGCGGCGTCGAGGTCGGTGGTGTGGTCGGCGATGCCGTGCCGGGCGGCCAGGTCGGCGAGCTTGGCCTCGTTGCGGCCCACCAGGATCGGCCGCAGCACGACCCTGCCGCCGTCGGAGAGGGTCACGCCGCCCTGCTCGTTGATGGCCAGGACCGACCGCACCAGGTGCTGGCGGTAGCCCATCCGGCCGGTGACGCCGTTCATCGCGACACTGATCGTGCGCACGCTCATGTGACCTCTCCTCAGGGAAAGCGCTTTCCAGATGACCGTACGGCGGCCGGAGCCGGGCCGTCAAGCGGCTTGCACGCGTCCTTGTCGTCAGGCGCCTTGCACGGCGCCCTTGGTGGCCAGGTGCTCAGACGGCGACCTTGGTCGCCAGGCTTACACGGCGCCCTTGGTCGCCAGGCGGTCGAGCGCCTTGGCCAGCGGGCGGGAGACGAGCACGACCTGCCACTCGCGGGCGCCCAGCGAGCGCAGCCGCTCGGCGACCGCCTGCTCGCTGATCTCCTCCGGCGGCTCCCAGGTGAGCCGGCGCACCGCGTCGGGCTGCAGGAGGTTCTCCGTCGGCATGCGGTGCTCGTCGGCCAGGGCGGCCACCACCGAGCGGGCCGCGGCCAGCCGCTTGGCGGCCGCGGGGTCGCGGTCGGGCCAGCGGTTGGCGGGCGGCGGGCCGTCGCCCGGCATGCTGGGCGACGGCAGCTCCGAATCGGACAGCGCGCGGGCGCGGTGGACCGCGTCGAGCCAGTCGCTCATGTGGCGGCGGGCGGCCCGGCCGGTGAAGGCGGTGATGTCGGTCAGCGCCTTCTTGGTGCGCGGCATCTCCAGCGCCGCGGTGACGATGGCCGCGTCGGGCAGCACCCTGCCCGGGGCGATGTCACCCTCACGGGCGATACGGTCGCGCATGGTCCACAGCTCGCGCACGATCGCCAGCGCCCTGACGTTGCGCACCTTGTGGATGCCGGAGGTGCGCCGCCACGGGTCGGAACGCGGCGCCGGCGGCGGGGTGGCCAGCACCGCGGCGAACTCCTCCTCGGCCCACGCCAGCTTGCCGCTGTCGACGAGCTGGCCGTGGAGCACGTCACGCAGCTCGACCAGCACCTCGACGTCGAGCGCCGCGTAGCGCAGCCAGTCTTCCGGCAGCGGCCTGGTCGACCAGTCTGCCGCCGAGTGGCCCTTCTCCAGGCGCAGCCCCAGCACGGTCTCGACCATCGTGCCGAGACCCACCCGCTCGTAGCCGAGCAGCCGCCCCGCCAGCTCTGTGTCGAACATCCGCCGCGGCCTGAACCCGACCTCGGTCAGGCACGGCAGGTCCTGCGAGGCGGCGTGCAGCACGATCTCCGCGTCGGCCACCGCCGCGTCGAGCTTCGACAGGTCGGGACAGGCGATCGGGTCGATCAGCGCGCTGCCCGCACCCGCCCGGCGCAGCTGCACCAGGTAGGCCCGGCCGCCGTAGCGGTAGCCCGAGGCGCGCTCGGCGTCGACCGCCACGGGGCCGCTGCCCTTGGCGAACTCCTCCACCGCCCTGGCCAGCTCCTCCTCCGAGCCGATGACGGGCGGGATGCCCTCCCGCGGCTCGAGAAGGGGGACGACGGTGTTGTCCTGGCTCAGGAGGTCTCCTCCTGCGGCCTCGGGAGGCTGCTCGCTGCGCCTGCTGGTGCCCTCACTACGTTCGGTCACGGCCTGGTGGACTCCGGATCTTCGCGTCGGCGCGGCATCGTGGCCACGTCAGGTGGTAGCGGTGGAATGCCGGCCGCCAGGCACATCAGATCGCACCAGGCGGCGACGTGGCCGGAGAGCTCCTCCTCGGCGGGCGACCACGACGCCCGCAGCTCCAGCTCCGTGGAGACGGGGGCGTCGGCCTTGTCGCCGAAACCCTCGGAGACCGCGCGGGTCACCGTGCCGCCCGCCGCGTGGTAGCCCGCCGCGTGGGCGTCGAGCGCCTCGGTCAGCCAGCTCCACACCACGGGCCCCAGCAGCGGATCGGAGGTGATCTCCGGCTCCATGTCGGCCCTGACGTAGGCGACCAGGCGGAACTGCCCCTCCCACCCGCGCTGCCCGTCGGGGTCGTACAGCAGGATAAGCCTGCCGACCGCCAGTTCCTCGTCCTCGCGGTAGACCGACGCGCCGATGGCCGCGGAATACGGCGCCAGCCGCTGCGGGGCGGGCAGGTCCTCCAGCTCGATCTCCGGCCTGACCTCGGCCGCGCGCAGGCTCTCGGCCGCCCGGCTGAAGGCGGCGGGGGCCGGCGGCGCGTCACCGAAGGTCATAGCCGAAGCGTAGGTCGAGGAGGGTCGCATGGGGACCACGGGGGTGCTCATCGGTGCCGATCAAGCCGCGACCGTCAGCGGGCGCGCGTGGGGGACGGCCAGATCGAAGGGAGCGACGAGCAGCGCATGACCGCACTCCAGGCAGGCCCACTCCGGGCACACCTCATGCTCGTCCGGGCACGGCGGCTGCTCGAACAGCCGCTCGCGTGCGCAGGACGGGCAGTGCTCACTGCGGCGCTCGGGGGAACTCCACAACGCGGTCATCGGTACGGAGCCTTTCTTCGCGGACGTGGCTCCGACGTTGGCATGCCACGCTGACAATTCCGCGCAACGCGCTCGGCGTGTCACGAAAGTCGGGCGGTATTCGATGACGCGCGGTGGATTGGCGAACATTTGGTCCAGTCAGGAGGGGATTAAGGGGAGATCGTGACAGGAACTGTACCGGGGTGGCGCCGATGGCGGAGCCGGGTGAGGGTGGCAGGCCCTCGCTAATGGGATGAACTGCGCTAAACCTCATGTTCGACTCCTGATCGTGACTTTAGCGGTTGCATGCGTATGTTTCCGATTAGCGCCGATGGAGCGACCGCCACCGGCCCATGGCACCCTTGAATGGTGAATCTCGCCGACTCCGCCTTCCTGCGCGCCTGCCGCCGCCAGCCCGTCCCGCACACCCCGGTGTGGTACATGCGCCAGGCCGGGCGGTCCCTGCCCGAATACCTCAAGGTGCGCGAGGGCGTGCCGATGCTGACCGCGTGCGCGCGTCCCGACCTGATCGTCGAGATCACCCTGCAGCCGGTCCGCCGCTACGGCGTCGACGCGGCCATCTTCTTCAGCGACATCGTCGTCCCGCTCAAGGCCATCGGCGTCGACCTCGACATCAAGCCCGGCGTCGGCCCGGTCGTCGCCGACCCCATCCGCGACCGCGCGGGCCTGGCGGCGCTGCGCCCCCTGGAGCCCGGCGACGTGCCGTACGTCACCGAGTCGATCGAGGCCCTGGTGGGCGAGCTGGGCGGCACCCCGCTCATCGGCTTCGCCGGCGCGCCCTTCACGCTCGCCTCGTACCTGATCGAGGGCGGGCCGTCCAAGAACCACGACCACACCAAGGCCATGATGTACGGCGAGCCCGCGCTGTGGCACGCGCTCATGGACCGGCTGACCGGCATCGTCATCGAGCACCTGCGGATCCAGATCAGGGCGGGCGCCTCCGCGGTCCAGCTGTTCGACTCCTGGGTGGGCGCGGTCGCGCCCGACGACTACCGCGAGCTGGTCCTGCCCTACACCCGGCGGATCTTCGCGGCGGTCTCCGAGGTGCCGCGCATCCACTTCGGCGTGGGCACCGGCGAACTGCTCGGCGTGCTCGGCGAGGCCGGGCCCGACGTGGTGGGCGTCGACTGGCGGGTGCCGCTCGACGAGGCCGCGCGCCGCGTCGGCCCCGGCAAGGCGCTGCAGGGCAACCTCGACCCCGCCATCCTGCTGGCCCCGTGGGAGGCCGTCGAGCGCAAGGCGCGGCAGATCCTGGAGCGCGGGCGGGCCGCCGAGGGCCACGTGTTCAACCTCGGCCACGGCGTGCTGCCCTCGACCGACCCCGACCAGCTGCGCAGGCTCACCGACCTGGTCCACTCCTTCACCCCCGAATCCGCCTGACCGGACCGAACCCCGGCCACCGGCGGCCCGATCACTGAGGGCCCAGTCACTGAGGGCCGCGGTCGCCAGGGGGGGCCGATCGTTGAGGGCCCGGTCTCCGCAGACCCGATCGCTGTGGGTCCGATCGCCCAGTGCCGGGTCGCCCAGTGCCGATCACCGAGGGGCCCGACCGGTGCGGATTCGGTCTCCGCGGGCCCGGTCGCGGCGCCGTCTAGGGCGGGGGTGGCGCGTCGCCGGTTCGGGGGCGCCGCGGGTCCGGCTGGGCCGGTGCGTCGTCGGGCCGCGGGTCAGCCTGGGCCTGCTGGGCCGGGGGCTGGTCGTCGCCGGGCCGAGGGTGGTGCGGCCGTTCGCCGGACGCCTGCGGGTCGCGCGGCCCGCCGTGGGCCGCGGGCACCGGGGGAGCGGCGGGCACCGGGGGAGCGGCGGGCCCGGTCCGGGACACCGGATGGCGGGCCCGGCCCCGCCGTACCAGGAGCAGGATGACGACGGCCACCGGAAGCATCGCCACGAGCCACGGCAGCAGCACGCCGACCACGGTCAGCGCGATCTGCACGAAGCCGACCAGCGCCGACCAGCCGGCCCGCAGACCGCCGAGGAAGCCCGCGGGCTCCTCCGACGGCTCCGCCACCGGCGTCACGGGCCCGATCAGCCGCAACGTCAGCGTCGCCGTCGACACCTGTGCGGCCAGCGCCTTCTGCCTGGCCTGCAGCGACTCCAGCTCGGCCTCGCGGGTGGCGATCTCCCGCTCGACCTCGATCACCTGCCCGACGGTGTCGGCCCTGGTGAGCAGCGTGCGCATGGCGGCCAGCGCCTGCTCGGCCGACTTCAGCCGGCTGGCGACGTCGGCGACCTCCTCGGTCACGTCCGTGGTGTTCTGCCGCAGCGACTCCCGCTTGCCGAGCAGCTTGCCCATCCGGTCGAGCAGCCCCTGGTAGGCCGCCGGCGGGATCTTGAAGACCAGCGTGGAGCTGCCGTCGCCGCCGTCGAAGGCGTCGGACTCCTCGCTGGACAGGTAGCCGCCCGCCGCCGTGACGAGCTGCTTGGCCTGCTCGGCCGCCTTGGTGACGTCGCCGGCGCGGACCGTCATCTCCGACACGTAGATGATCGAGCGCTGCTCGGGCGCTATCGTGACCTTCTTGGCGGACTCGCCGGAGACCGTGCTCCGCCCGGTGCCCGCCGTCTCGGCCTGCGCGGCAGGCGCGGCCGCCGGCGCCGTGCCCCCGGAGTCGTTGCGGGCGGCGGAGTTCCCGCCGCCGCAGCCGGACAGGACGAGCACGGCGCACGCCGCCGTTAACGCCATGCCGTACCGAATTCTGCTCATATCCGTGAGACGGATCCGGTACGGGAGCTGCCGTCACGAAGGCGTCACGTTCGGCATTCCACCCGATCACGGCACGACCGCGGTACCAGAGAGAAATCGTCCTCGCGGACGATCATCGCGGCGCCGCGTCGCGCAGGCTGGAATCATGCGGACGCTTCCTGACAGGCTGCACAGGACCTTCTTTCGCACGATGTCGCTGTTGCCCGCGCGCGGGCAGGGTCGTTTCCTGCAGCGTTACTTCGACTGGTTCCACCGCAACCCCGATCCGTGGCGGCACGCCGTCGACCCCTACGAGGCGGCCAAGTACGACGCCACCCTCCGGCACGTCGGCGCCGGCGAGTTCGGCAGGATCCTGGACGTCGGCTGCAGCGAGGGCACCTTCACGCTGCGGGCCGCCGCCGCCTACCCCGCGGCGGACGTGGTCGGCGTGGACGTCTCCGACCGCGCCGTCGAGAGGGCCACGGCCAGGGCGGAGGGCAGAGCCGCCTTCGTCGCGCTCGACTTCCTCAACCAGGATCCCGGAGGCCGCTTCGACCTGGTCTTCTGCGCCGAGACGCTCTACTACGTGGGCAGGGAGGAACGGCTGCGGCTCGCCTGCGGACGGCTGCGCTCCTTCCTGGCGCCGAGGGGCACGCTGGTCGTCACGCATCCGTGGCCTGAGGCGCGCCGGCTGCACGGATTCCTCGACCGGGATCCGGCGTTGAGCAAGGTCGGCGAGCGCGTCGAGAGCGGGAACGGACGGCCGTTCGCCGTCAGCTCCTACCGGCTCGGCGAGGCGGCGGGGTGAGGCGGTACCGTCAGGAGACGTGGAAGGGAATCAGCGGCATGTAGTGATCGTCGGCGGCGGCATCTCAGGGCTGGCCGCGGCGTGGTTCCTCAGCCAGGGCGGCGCCGGCCGGGTGAGGGTGACCGTGCTCGAGGGCAGCCCCAGGATCGGCGGCAAGCTGTACGCCTCCGAGGTGGCGGGCATCGCCGTGGACGAGGGCGCCGAGTCGATGCTGGCCAGGCGGCCGGAGGGCACCGAGCTGGCTCGGGCGGTCGGACTGGGCGCCGACCTGGTCCACCCCGGCACCACCCAGGCGAGCATCTACTCCAGGGGCGTCCTGCGGGCGATGCCCAAGGGCCAGGTCATGGGGGTGCCCGGCGACCTGACCGAGCTGGCCAGGTCGGGCATCGTCTCGCCCGGCGGGCTGCTGCGGGTGCCGCTCGACCAGGTGCTGCCCGCCACGCTGGTGCGCACCGACGTGTCCGTCGCCGCCTACGTCCGGGCGCGGATGGGCTCGGAGGTCGTCGACCGGCTGATCGAGCCGCTGCTCGGCGGCGTCTACGCGGGCCGGTCCGACATGCTCTCGCTGGAGGCGACGATGCCGCGCATCGCCGCCGCCGCGCGCTCGGAGCGGTCGCTGCTGGGCGCGGTCAGGGACATCGTGCAGGAGACGCCGAAGGACGCCGGCCCCGTCTTCGCCGGCCTGCGCGGCGGGCTCGGCAGCCTGCCGGAGGCCGTGGCCAAGGCCTCCGGCGCCGACATCAGGACCGGCGTGACCGTCAGGGAACTGCGGCGCACGCAGGACGGCTGGCGCCTGGTCACGGGCCCGGTCCCGCGGCCGGAGATCGTCGAGGCGGACGCGGTGATCCTCGCCACGCCGGCGACCCCCGCCGCGCGGCTGCTGAAGGACGAGGTGCCGAAGGCCGCCGCCGAGCTGTCCAGGATCGAGTACTCCAGCATGGCCATCGTCACTCTCGCCTACCCGCTGGCCGCCTTCCCCTCGCCGCCCACCGGCAGCGGCTACCTGGTGCCGCCGGTCGAGGGTCGTCCCGTGAAGGCGGCCACGTTCAGCTCGGTCAAGTGGCCGCACCTGGCCGCGTCCGACCCCTCGGTGGTGGTGGTGCGCTGCTCCATCGGCCGCATCGGCGAGGAGCAGCTGCTCCAGCGCGACGACGCCGAGCTGGTGTCGCTCGCCACGGCCGAGATGGGCGAGGTCGCGGGCGTGCGAGGGCTGCCGCTCGACACCCGCGTGACCAGGTGGGGCGGATCGCTGCCGCAGTACAACGTCGGCCACCTCGACCGGGTGGCCCGCGTCCGCGCGGCCGTGACCGTCGAGCCGGGGCTGGCCGTCTGCGGCGCCGCCTACGACGGGGTGGGCGTGCCCGCGTGCATCTCGACCGCCCGTACGGCCGCGGCCCGGATTCTGGACCACCTGGGTGGCAGGGGAGAATGACCACATGACTGAGGGGACGACCCAGCGGCCCAAGGCCCGCGACCTTAACCAGGTGATCCGCTACACGATGTGGTCGGTGTTCAAGGCCACCGAGCAGTGCCCTGGCAACCGCGAGGGCATGGCCGACGAGGTCAACGAACTGCTCGAGCAGGCCGCCGGCAAGGACGTCGTGACGCGCGGCTGCTACGACGTGGCCGGCTTCCGCGCCGACGCCGACTACATGCTCTGGTGGCACGCGCCGACGGCCGAGGACCTGCAGGACACCTACTCGCGCTTCCGCCGCACCACGCTGGGCCGGCTGAGCGAGCCGGTGTGGTCGGCGATGGCGCTGCACCGGCCCGCCGAGTTCAACAAGTCGCACATCCCCGCCTTCCTCGCCGAGGAGGAGCCGAGGGGGTACGTCTGCGTCTATCCCTTCGTGCGGTCGCTGGAGTGGTACCTGCTCGACGACGCCGAGCGCCGTTCGATGCTGGCCGAGCACGGCAAGATGGCGCGCGAGTACCCGGACGTCAGGTCCAACACGGTGGCCTGCTTCGCCCTCAACGACTTCGAGTGGATGCTCGCCTTCGAGGCCGACGAACTGCACCGCATCGTCGACCTCATGCGCCACCTGCGCGGCGCCGAGGCCAGGCGGCACACGCGGATCGAGGTGCCGTTCTACACCGGCGTCCGCAAGCCGGTGGGCGAGCTCATCGCGACGCTGCCCTGACGGGTCGAGGCGCTCGCCCGGCGGATCCGCCATCTCCCGAGACGGATCTCTCCTGCGCTGTCATAATCAGGCCAAATCCCCTGTCGTTGTGAGGCAAAGGGTGGCTGAAGGCGGCGGCCTGGCACGCTCCAGGCGTGGCAGGCACGGGCGGCGGCGCGGCAGAGCGCGCGGGTTACGGGTGCTGGAGGGCGCGGTCGCGGGGGCGGCGGTGGTGGCGCTCGCGCTGGCGGCCGGCGCCGGGATGTTCGGGCGGGAGCGGGCCCAGCGGGCGGGAGGCACGGTGGTGACCGTCGCTCCCTCCGCCCCGGTCGCCGCGGCGGCCTCGGTGGGAGGGGTGGGCGAGCCGACGAGCCGGGCCCCTTCGTCCGGGGCGGCGCCCGCGGCCGTACCGGACAGGCGGAAGAGGTCCGAGCACACCGACCAGCGGGCGGCCGAGTACTTCGACAAGCGGTGGGGCCGCGGCGACAAGGCGGCCAAGCGGCTCAAGGACATCCGCAGCGTGGGGGGATACCTGCGCATCTATACCGACCTGCCGGAGTCGGCCCACAACTCCAAGCAGGCGATCACGCTCTGCGAGCGGGGGCTGGAGTACCTGCGGGAGATCGGCGAGGACAGGCCCGTGGTCTTCGTCCAGGCCGAGTTCGGGGAGAACGGCAATCCCGTCCTCGCCAACGTCCTCGGCCCCGACGACGGCGACTGCCGCGTCACCCATCCCGCTCCCGGCTGACGCTACGCCTTGGGCTCGAGCCGTACCGAGATCGAGTTGATGCAGTAGCGGTCGTCCGTGGGCGTGGGGTAGCCCTCGCCGTGGAAGACGTGCCCGAGATGGGAGTCGCAGGTGGCGCAGCGCACCTCGGTGCGGACCATCCCATGGCTGTGGTCCTCGATCAGCGTGACCGCGCTCGACTGGGACGGTTCGAAGAAGCTCGGCCACCCGCAGTGCGACTCGAACTTCGCGTCGGACCTGAACAGCTCGGTGCCGCAGGCGCGGCAGGAGTAGACGCCCTCGGTCTTGGTGTCGACGTACTCACCGGTGAACGGACGCTCGGTGCCCGCCTCGCGGAGGACGTGGTACTCCTCGGGGGTGAGCTGCGCGCGCCACTCGGCCTCGCTCTTGACCACCTTGTTCATGCCCTCCACCTTATGCGGAGGAAGAATCATTCGAGCGAAGCATCCATTCCGGGGTCTTTCTGCGTCTTTGTCGATGTGGGGGTGACTTCGCCTCCCTAGAGGGGTGAGACCGCTCGCCTGGGGTCGTCGCCGCTGCGCAGCATGCCCGTACTGCGCGCCGGCGGCCCGTTGAGGCCGGCCGGACGATGCGCCAGCGTCCGGGACGGCGTGAAGGCGGGCGGTCGTCAGGTTCGTCCTGTCGAGCGCCCGGTCCCGCCACCGCGGCGCTCCGGGACGAACCCACCCACTCCTTCGCTCGTCGGCCCCGTCGGGGGCGTCATGCGGGGATTCGGGGTAGGTTCAGCCCCATGGCGTCGCCCTTCATCGAACTGCAGGCCGGGGACCGTACCATCAAGGTCACCAATCCCGACAAGGTGTACTTCCCGGGCATCGGGGCCACCAAGCGAGAACTGGTGGAGTACTACATCAGCGTGGGCGAGGGCGCGCTCCGGGCGCTCAGGGACCGCCCGACGCATCTGAAACGGCACCCCGACGGCGTCGAGAGCGAGGCCATCTACCAGAAGCGGATGCCGGCCAAGCGCCCCGACTGGCTGCGGACGGTCACCGTGACCTTCCCGAGCGGGCGGACGGCCGACGCGCTCAGGGTCACCGAGGTGGCCTCGATCGCCTACTGCGCCAACCTCGGCACCATCGACTTCCACCCGTGGCAGGTGCGGGCCGACGACGTCGAGCACCCCGACGAGCTGCGCATCGACATCGACCCGCAGCCCGGCCTCGGGTTCGACGCGGCCCGCCGAGCCGCCTTCCTGGCCCGCGAGGTGCTGGCGGAGGCCGGCCTGACCGGCTTCGTGAAGACCTCCGGCAACAGGGGCGTGCACATCGCGGTCAGGATCGAGCCCCGCTGGGACTTCGTCGAGGTACGGCACGCGGGCATCGCGCTGGCCAGGGCGGTCGAGGAGCGCGACCCCGACCTGGTGACGACGGCCTGGTGGAAGGAGGAGCGCGGCGAGCGGGTGTTCATCGACTACAACCAGAACGCCAGGGACAGGACCGTCGTCAGCGCCTACGCGGTGCGCGCCCAGCCGCACGCGCCCGTCTCCGCGCCGCTCACCTGGGACGAGCTGGCCGACGCCGAGCCGGGCGACTTCGACATCAGGACCATGCCCGAGCGTTTCGCGCGGATCGGCGACGTGCACCGCGACATCGACGAACGCGCGTACTCGATCGAGACGCTCCTGGACTGGTACGCCAAGGACGATCGCGGCGACCTGCCGTACCCGCCGAACTATCCCAAGATGCCCGGCGAGCCGAAGCGGGTGCAGCCCAGCAAGGCCAGGGACGAGTGACGTGTATCACTTGAATCACATTACTTGACGCCCGGTCCAATAGTTCGGGAGGCTCTCGGACTATGGCTCTGGCATCAGCACGACGGCTCGCCGCCGCTGGAGCGGTGACGGCCTTCATCGTCGGCGGCGTGACCATGGCGGCGGGTGTGGGCACCGCCATGGCCGCCGACTGCAAGCTGCTCGTCCTGGCATGCGAGGACGATCCGGTCCAGGGTGGCGACCCGGGAGATCCGTGGCAGCCCGAGGTGCGGCCGCCGCACCTGCCGGTCCCCGACGACGTCTGGTCCGACGTCCCCGTCCCCCGCGACACCTGGTCGAACGCGCCCGCGCCGCAGGACACCTGGTCCAGCGGCCCCGCCCCCCAGGAGACCTGGTCCTCGGGCCCCGCCGAGCCGCCGCGGCCTGAGGCGCCGTGGAAGCCGGCGGACGAGGACAGGCACCGCATCCCCGACGGGCCGCCGCAGACCGGCGCGGGCGGGCTCGCTCCCGCCGACCCGATGTGGCCCTTCGCCGCGGGCGGCGCCGCCCTGCTGGCCGGCGCGGGTCTCGCGGGCTTCGCCGTACGGCGCGGCGCCGCGGAACGGCGGAGTGACTAGGCCGCCCGGGCACAAGCCGATCATGGCGGGGGCCGTGCTGGTGTCGCTCGCCGGGCTCGCGCTGATCTGGTTCGGGATCACCGGCATGGCAGGCGCGCCCGAGAGCGCGCCGGCGTCCGCCACGACCGGCACGGCGCTGCCCGAGGCCGGCGCGCCGGCGCTGACCGAGCCGCCCGAGGCGCTGGTCGGCCGGGTGGCCGCGCCCATGAGAACCGCCAGGCCGACGGCGGTGTACATCCCCAAGCTCGGCGTGTCGGCCCCGCTCATGGAGCTCGGGCTCGACGCCAGAGGCGCCATCGAGAACCCGCCGCTCGACCATCCCAACGTGGCGGGCTGGTACCGGTACGCGCCGGTGCCGGGCGCGCGGGGCGCGGCGGTCATCACCGGTCACCTCGACACGCGCACCGGCCCCGCGGTGTTCGCCAACCTCCGCTCCATCAAGCCGGGTGACCAGGTGCAGGTGATGCGAGCCGACCGGTCGGTGGCCATCTTCGTGGTCGACCGGGTCGAGCAGGTGGCCAAGAGCGCCTTCCCGAGCAGGAAGGTGTTCGGCAAGGTGACGTACGCGGGGCTGCGGCTGGTGACGTGCGGTGGCGCCTTCGACAGGAAGGCGCACAGCTACCGGGACAACACCATCGTCTACGCGCACCTCGCCCACGCCTACCACCCCGGCTCCTGACGCGCACCAGGGCGGCGCGGACCCGGGCGGCGCGGACCCGGGCGGCGCGGACCCGGATCAGGGATCGCGGGAAGGACTTCAGCCTGAGGCCGGTCCCGAAGCCGCCGCCAGCAGGTCATGCCCGAGCGTTACGGCCGATAGGCCATAACGTGCAAAAGTGCGCTGATTTGGCGATACGGGTCTGTATGTCCAGCTTCTTCCTCGCAGGCAACGATCTGTGCCAGCTCAGCCGTCGGCGGCGCCGTCGACTCCATTGCAGCGAACTCGCAGAAGGTAAGCACGCCATACCACGTGTGGACCTCCAGGCCGACATCAGCGAGCTCGCTGGTGAGGTCGCTTAGTCGGTCGGCTCGAGCTTCGACGCCCAGTCGGTTTCGGTAACGAACGGTGTCGAACGTTTCTCGGGCCTCTCCCCACCTCCCGCGGAGGCCCGGGTAGAGGGCCAACGCATCGCCATTGCGAACCAGCAGGGCTAGCAGCCCGCCTGGCGTAAGAACCTGGGCGATCTGCTTGAGCGTCGGCATTGGATCGGTCAGGTACATCAAGACACCGTGGCACATGACGCCATCGAAGTGCTCGGCCGGAAAGTGATCCGTCAGGTGGTCAGCCTCGCTTTGCAAGAGGCGAACCTGGCGGCGTACTTCGGTGGGCTCCTTGCTCAGGATGTGCTCGAAGTCGGCGAGCATGGTGCAAGAGTGATCAACACCGGTTACCTGGTAACCCTGCCGAGCCAGCCGAAGTGCCTGGGTTCCTTGACCACAGCCCACATCCAGGATGCGCGCTGGTGGCGCGGGCAGGTGGGCGGCGAGCTGGCGGGATACGAGTTCCTGCCGAACGGTGTTAGGCAGCATGTGAAGGCGTTTTCGCCACTCGTCTTCGGCTGATGCGAAACTGCTGTTCATAAGGACTCTCACTATTCACACCGGGCACCTATGCATAGGTGTATGGTTTTGGCGGGTTTCTACAGCTTGTTAGAGGAGTGCGCCGCACGGCCGGTGTGTGAACATGTGGACCCATGCCTGCCAGTACATGCATGATCAGCCTTGCAAGGTTGCGGTTCCACTATTCGATATCTGGGGTATTGCGCTAAGCTAGAATGTATCTGATAAATGATCTCAGCGGTGCGGTTGAATGATGCTTCGTTATGTGATGAGGCGAGCTTACCCACAAGGCCTGGCGCCAGATCGGGCCTCTGCTGCCTGTGGTGGGCGGCAGGAACGCCCCTGGCGCGACCACCGCGAAGTCATCAACCGGCACCCTGGTCAATTTTATGATGGGTCATCAGGTGGGGAGTCAAGCTTTATCGGCAGATATCCTCTCGCTGCAGGCCATGCGGTGGCGATCCACCGCTCCTGAAGCGAGGTGTCTGTTAAAGCGATTCCGTAACTGGGAACGTTCATAAGAAAGGGGCCTTTCATGCGAGAGTCCTATCCAGTCCGCCGCTTGGGGCCGGATCGCTACGCCCGAAGCCGCTGGCACGTCACCACTGTCGATGCTTACGCGGACATGCGAAACAATAGTGCCCGCGCTCAGCAGCAGGGGCACCAAACACAGGATGTCTCTCTGGTTGAGGCAGATGAAGTGGTGGCAGCGGCTCTTGGCATCGAGGTGGCCGCAGCCGTTTACGAGCGAGCCCGGGTCATGACACGGGCTGGGGTCCCGACGCACACCATGACGTCGTACTACCGGCAGGCTGATGTCGAAGGCACACCGCTCGTGGACCCGAGGCCGGGGATCGCGGGCGGAGGTGGGGGCTTCCAGGTCCTGACCGATCAGAGGCTCCCGCCATATGAGATCACAGAGGATCTATCGGCCAGAATACCCACGGCGAAGGAAGCTCTCCTCCTGCAGCTGACGGATGGCGAGCCTGTCGTGGAGGTCCAGCGGATTACCCGGACGGCAGAGGGCCGACCGATCGAGTATGCCCGCGGTGTGCATGTTGCCAGCCGGTTCGCTTGGTCGTTCACCTACCCGATCCCGGATTGATCCGGCCACAGCGAAGACCCCCACGTCGGCGGGCGATACCGCCTTCACTGGGCGGCCGGACAGATCAGGCCGCCGATCTGGTCGAGCCGGCGCTGCGACCGTGCGGCGACGACGACCGGCAGGCTGGCGGCGAAATCCGCCCTCCGGGCCAGCTCAGCGGCGTCCTGGCGAGTTGGCCGCGAACGGGCTGCTCCTTCCTACGGGACTCGAAGGCATCTCGGGCCGGTGGCGTACAGTGCCGCGTCGGTGGGCATGGCAGCCTGGCACTATCGGCTGGGTCCAGCCGAGCCACGCCTTCCTAGCGGCACGGTTGCGAACGTTTCCCACTCGTACATCTGCCGGTCTCGGCCGAGCACGATCAGTTCCGCACTACCTATGCGGGCCACTGCGGGTGGCGTGTCTATTGCCGCGAGCGCCGTCGAGACGGGTCCCGCTGAGCCATCGGCGTTGCTGTAGGCGATGCTGACATGGGCGGCGAAGCCTTCGGCGGGTTCGGGTACGTGTGGCCAGACATCATCGATCGCAGCGCGTATCGCGTCGCGGACCGCTGCCGGGGGATCGGCGGGCGCGGCTTCCCAGCGAATGGCCTCGGGCGTCACCCGGGGCCGGTCCAAGGTGATGTCGAAGGGAGGAATGCCGGCCAGCCGTGTGGTGGCCGCCTTGATGATCGCGTGGACGTCCTCTTCGGGGACCTCGTCGACGAAACCGAGGCCTTGCATGGTCAGGTGCAGACACTGGTCGGGCACCAGATCCAAGCCGGGAACGCCGGCCAGTCCTTCACGGTAGTGCCGGGCCAGCCGATGCACCTCTGGCTGGTCGTCGAAGGTGATGTGCCAGGCGTAAAAGCGGCGTCCCTGCTTCCAGCCGGGGCGCCACCACCAGTGATTGGCCATCTGCTCATCGCTCATGGTTGCCGATTTCATCAGATGGCCTCCTGCCCGCGCGAGATGGAAAGGGTACGGGACACCGATTTCAGGCTCCATGCCTCGATCTCGGCCTGCAGGTTCGAGGCCGGAGCGCTGTCACGCATCGGCGAGCGGGCCAAGTCGGCAGCCAGTTCGCCAACCCGGCGAATGACTGGGGCAAGCCGCTGGTGCGGTGGCATGGCGAGCACCGTGCCGATCGCGGCTGCTGTGCCCTCCGGTTCGCCGAGGGCCAGGTGTGCCGAGGCTTGGACGATGCGGATCTGCGCCACGGTCCCGTAGGCATGCTGGCGCCGGTCTGCGAACGCCTCGTTGGCCTCCCGCAGGGCGTCCTGAGCGGCGCCGATACGCAGCAGAACGGCTGCGGAGTAGTTAGCCGAACGGAAGTCGGAGCAGGAGAACAGGCCTCCCAGCTCGTCTGCTCCCCTCGCTTTCTCGCGCGCCTCGGCGGCTTGGACGAGGGCAGTCTGCGCCTGTTGCCGATCGCCCAGAACGGACCAGGCGTCGGCCTCCTGACAGGCGAGCAATATCCCCGCGGTTCCGCGCGGGTTGCAGGCGGCGCCCATGCGGGCGAAGGTAACGGCATCGCGGAGACGGCCGTCCCAGAACGCGATCTTGCTGCGTGTGGACAGGATCCAGGCGCGCAGATCATTGTTGCCGGCGAGCTCGGCGCACAGCCATGCGGTCCTGCTCTGGGTGCCGGCATCGCGGGTATGTCCGAGGTCGGAGCTGATCCAGGCCAGCAGCCCGCACAGGTAGCCGGCTGTGGTGTAAAGGTCCACGGCTTGGCGTGGGTATTGGTGTCCCTTCAGGAGGGCGAAGACGCGGTCGCGAAGCTGCGCGGTACGGCTGAACACGTGCAGGGGTTCGTCGGTGACGTAGCTGTTCGCCAACGATTGCGCGTCGGCCAACAGCTGCTCGAGCGCGATGTCACCAACATTGGTGGCCTCCGCCCACTGCGCCCAGTCCGCCGACTGCGATGCGATGGCATGTACCAGCCCGTTGCTGGTCGGGGGCTGTACAGGGGTCTGTGGGGGCGAGATCGAAGGGGCGGGCAGAGCCGTCACCGGAGGTGAAGGAGGCCTAAGCAGGCTCAGGTCAGTGGCAGGTAAGGCACGCCGGTCGTCCAGGTCTAGGAGCACCTCCGGGGTGCAGCCGTAGATCTCGGCAAGCAGCGTGAGCACCTTCACACTTGGACGGCGGCCTGACGGTGCGGGCCACTTCTCCCATTTGCCCACCAGGGAGGCGTCGGCGGCGACGGCGTGGTCTGGCCTGCTGGCCGCGACAGCGTCGATGCGGTCGGCCGCCTGCTGCAGGGTCCAGCCGTGCGCATGGCGCCAGGCTTCTCGCGGCCGCATCCGCCAGCGGGTACGGATCTCCGCCACGATCTCCGCGTGGCTGCAGCCGACCTCCAGCATCTCCCGGCGCAACGCCTCGCGCTGTGCGTGTGAGCCAGGCTTGGGATGTCCTGCCATGGGCGTGCTCCCTTGGGCGTGATGTCGCAATCAAGGTAACCGTCTGCGCCGGCTCATGACCGCCCCGGCAATGCAGCGCATGCCCAAAAGCAGTCGTCTGGAGCGGTGTTTGCTCACGTGAATCCTATGAAGAAGTGTCCAGAAGATATGGACACCGTCGCCCGTGACTCTTCATCACCATGTGGAGCATCGTTGAACCTGTACCCGGCAACGCGGCGACAAGGATGTCACGATCATGAATTCCGGTCCTCTCATGACGGTCGGCCTCTGCGCTCGCAACCAGCAGGGCGGGCGCCTTAGCCCTGCTGGACTTGGTACTGCGCTGACCGCTCACGCTCCTTCCGGCTTCAGGCCGCTGTTTCCGCCCGGCCGGATTCCGATGATGAGCATTGGCGCCCGCCGAACCTTTAGGCGCAGGCAAGGCTGCCGAGATTCTCCAGCGGCATCTTGCGGACCACGGGACAGCTGCCGATATGCATGATGGAGGCCAGGTGTCGCTGCTGTCGCTGTGGCGGGAGCCAGTGGTGTTCGAGCCCTGGCGGACATCGTTCATCCCCATCAGGCCGGAGCTGCCCACCCCGCGGCCCGCGCCAGCGATGTCCGCCAGATCACCCTGTACAAAAGCGCAAGCGACCACCGGCGGAGGTCGTCATGATTCCGATCATGTTGTGGGCGTCCAGCAATAGGCCGGCCTGGCCGGCAGCAGCCTGGCGCCTCCACCCGCGCCGGCGACGCAACCGCCACCGGCTGAGCACCACTCTTCAAACTCCGGCATTGGTACCTCAACCTGAGGCAACCTGAGGCCGGCCGTTGAGTACGTCGCGCCGCGCACCCCAGATCGCCACGCCTCTTGTCCAGGTCGAGGCGTGGGGGCTCCCGCGAGTTCCAATCCCCACCGTTGGGAGCCCAGCAAGTCGCTCCCGGCAGGGCGCATGTGCGCACCCCGTTCCGCGCACACGCGTGCTGTCTTCCCTGTGATGGCATTCCTGCCGGGAGCGCACCACCCCATGCCTTTCCCGAGCCGAGTAGGCGAGCGGTTCTCTAGGCCTGTTCGCTCACAGGTTGATGATCGCGGCCTTCTCCCTGGTGTACTCCAGCACAGCGTCGTGACCGTAGCCGCTGTCCTTCACCCCGCCGAACGGCAGGCCGGGCGGCATCTGCCGGAAGGTGTTGACCCACACCGCGCCGCTGTCCAGGTCGCGCACGAACCGGTGGGCCCGGCCCAGATCGCGCGTCCACACGCCCGCCGCCAGCCCGTAGACCGAGTCGTTGGCGATGGCCAGCGCCTCCTCGTCGCTGCCGAACGGCAGGGCCACCGCGACCGGCCCGAAGATCTCCTCCTGGCAGACGCGCAGCGCGTTGTCGGTGGCGGTGTAGAGCGTCGGCGCGACCCAGTAGCCGCCGGGCAGGCCGGGCACCACCTCGGCGCCGGTCATCCCGCCGAAGACCAGCTCGGCGCCTTCCTTCTCGGCGATCTCCAGGTAGGAGGCGACCCTCTCGTACTGGCCCGCCGACACGATGGGGCCCATCGTGGTGCCCAGGTCGAGCGGGTCGCCGAGCACGATGCCGGCCGCGGTCGCGCGGATCCGCTCCAGCATCTCGTCCCAGATGTCGCGGTGGATGAGGATGCGTGAGCCGGCCACGCAGACCTGGCCGGCGTTGCCGGTGAAGACGGAGTTCACCGTGACGCCCTGGGTGGCCGCGTCGAGGTCGGCGTCGGGGAAGACGATGTTGGGCGACTTGCCGCCCAGCTCGAAGGTGAGCGGCTTGATCCCGGCCGCCTGGGTGATCGCGATGCCGGTCTGGGTGGAGCCGGTCAGGCTGATCTTGTTAACCCCGCGGTGCCTGACCAGCGCCTCGCCGACGTCCTCGCCCATGCCGGAGACGAGGTTGAGCACGCCCGGCGGCAGCACCTCGGCCAGCAGCTCGCCCAGGCGCAGCACCGAGGCGCTGGCCTGCTCGGCCGGCTTGACGATGACGGTGTTGCCCGCGGCCAGCGCGAAGGCCGCCTTGGCGGAGAACGTCGAGACGGGGGAGTTCCACGGGATGATCGCCAGCGCCACGCCGTACGGCTCCCGCCTGGTCAGCCCCAGGCTGTCGGGACCGAGGATGACGGTGTCGCCCTTGACCGCGTCGAGCACCTGGCCCGCGGCCAGCTCCCAGAGGAAGCGCATGCCTGGCAGGTCCTTGTGCAGGGTGTCGCGCAGGATGCGGCCGTTGTCGCGGGTCTCGATCCTGGCCAGCTCCTCGGCGTGCTCGGCGAAGACCGCCGCGACCTTGCGCAGGTACTGGGCCCTGCCCAGGGCGGGCATCGCCGACCAGGCCGGCAGTGCCGCCCGGGCGGCCGCCACGGCGGCGTCGGCGTCGGCCTTCCCGCTGGCGGGGATCCGCGCCCACACCTCGCCGGTGGCCGGGTTGACCGAGTCGAGGGTGCGGCCGTCGGCCGCGCTGACGAGCCTGCCGCCGATGAGGTTGCGATACTCCATCACGCAACCAAGCATATGCTTGCTTGCTCGACGAGGCTAGCGGCGCGACGACCCCAGTGTGAAGGCGACGTTCACCAGGACGACGCCGCCCCAGACGACCAGATAGGTGAGCAGCCCCGCGTCGCCGACGGTGATCGCGATGGTCGCGATCGTGCCCATCACCAGCGAGACGATCGCCAGCGCCAGCCGCATGCCGGTGATGCTCTGCTGCTGCTTCAGCGTGTGCCACGTGGCGCCCGACTCGGCGGCCACGCGATCGTCCACGCGCCGGTCGACCTCCTTGCCGATCTTGTCGAGGAAGGACTCGACGAGGGAGTCCTCGAAGTCGGGCCCGAGGTCGCGGCGCGCCGCGACGGCCGCACGCAGCTCATCGCCAGGAGTTGACGTCATAGATCGAGATATAACGTATCTTGCGCTCAGCGGGCAAGGATGTCATCAAGGTTGTACGAAACCGGCCTTTCCAACTGCTCATAGGTGCAGGATTCGGGCGTCCGATCCGGCCGCCACCGCCGGAACTGCGCGGTGTGGCGGAACCTGTCGCCCTCCATGGCGTCGTAGGCCACCTCGATCACCAGCTCCGGCCTGAGCGGGATGAACGACAGGTCCTTCTTGGCGTTCCAGCGCGACACCGCGCCCGGCATCCGCTGGCCGCCGCTCGACGGGGTCGCCGCGGGCAGGCCCGCGCGCAGCAGCGCCTGGTCGGCCCACTCGCCCCAGGGATGCTCGCCCAGTGCGGCGAGGTACGGCTTGAGCTCCTCGACCAGCTCGGCCCTGCGCGCCATGGGGAAGGAGGCGGCCACCCCGACATGGTGCAGCCTGCCGTCGGGGCCGTAGAGGCCGAGCAGCAGCGACCCCACGATCGGCCCCGTCTTGTGCTCGCGGTAGCCGGCGATCACCACGTCGGCGGTGCGCTCGTGCTTGACCTTGAACATGGTGCGCTTGTCGGGGACGTACGGCTGGTCGCCGGGCTTGACGATGATGCCGTCGAGCCCCGCCCCCTCGAACATCTCGAACCACTCCGACGCCTGCTCGTCGTTCGTGGTCACCGGGGTCAGCCTGATCGACTCGCCGGCCTCGGGGAAGAGCTCCTCCAGCCGCGCCCGCCGCTCGGCGAACGGCGCCTCCATCAGCGAGCGCGACCCCAGCGCCAGAAGGTCGAAGGCGACGAACGAGGCGGGCGTCTGCTCGGCGAGCATCCGCACCCTGGAGGCGGCAGGATGGATGCGCTGCTGCAGCGCCTCGAAGTCGAGCTCCTGCCCCCTGCGCAGCACGATCTCGCCGTCGACCACGCACTTGTCGGGCAGCTCCGCCCTGACCGCCTCGACCAGCTCGGGGAAGTAGCGCGTGAAGGGCCGCTCGTTGCGGCTGCCCAGGAACACCTGCTCGCCGTCGCGGAAGATGATGCAGCGGAAGCCGTCCCACTTCGGCTCGTAGAACAGCGTGCCGTCCTGCTTGGGCATGCCCTTGACCGCCTTGGCCAGCATCGGCGCCACCGGCGGCCGTACCGGCAGGTCGAGCTGGGGATCGAGCTCGTCGTCCATGGCTACTCCCTGATGTATCTGCAGAAGAGGAAGCCCTCCTCCTCCAGCACGTGCGCCAGGCCGAGGCCGGTCTGGTTCGCCTCGCCGTTCAGGATGCGCGCGGCGCCGCCGCCGATCAGCATCGGGCTGATCGACAGGCACAGTTCGTCGACCAGCCCGGCGGCGGCCAGTTGGGCGTTGAGCCGTGGCCCGCCCTCGCACAGGATGCCGCCGAGCCCCCGGTCGTGCAGCGCCTCGACGGCCAGGCCGAGGTCGACCCGGTCGGCGCCCGCCACGATCACGTCGGCGAGCTCGGCCGCCTCCGCGCGGCGGTCCTTCGGCGCGGCCTCGCAGGTGATCACGATCGTCCGCGCGTACGGCGCCGCCTCGGTGAACAGCGGGCTGCCCAGGTCGAGGTCGAGCCGGCGGGTCACCACGGCGACGGGCGGTGCGGGAGGGCGGCCCTCGCGCAGCGGCTGCCACGACTGCCTCGGTCTGGCCGGGCCGTAGCCCTCGGTCCTGACGGTGGCCGCGCCCGCCATCACGACGTCGGCCAGGCCGCGCAGGACCCCGAAGATCCGCCGGTCACCCTTGCTGGACAGGCCGCCCGACAGGCCCTTCACCCACGAGCCGCCGTCGGCGCTGGCGACCATGTTGACGCGCAGCCAGGGCCGCCGCTCGGGGTAGGCGTAGGCCTGGGGGATGTCTGGATCGTCTGCTGTGTCGGGATGGATGCGACGCACCCCTCTACCTTGGCACACAGCACCGACGAACCGGGGCGAGGGGCGTTATTAGCAGTTTGGTGTAACAGGAGACGTACATAGCCGTTTGTGCATAACGTGGCGGCAGGGCTGCTGCTTCGGAGGAGGCCGGGTGGGCGTGGTCACGGTCGCGTCGTGGGTGCTCAACGCTCTGATCGGCGGCTACCTGCTGTACCTGTGGCTGTCGGGGGGCGGGCTGCGGCAACAGGCGACGAAGGTCACCCGCTTCCCCGTGGCGCTGATCTTCTCCCATCCGGTGCTGGCGTGCTCCGCGCTGGCCTGCTGGGTGGGATACCTGGCCACCGGGCAGCGGGCGCTGGCGTGGCTGGCCTTCGCGGTGCTGTCGGTGGCGGCGCTGCTGGGCTTCACGATGTTCACCAGATGGCTCGGCGCCGGACGCCACGCGCGGGGCGCCGAGCAGCGCTTCCCGCTGCTGGCGGTGCTGGCGCACGGGGTGGTGGGCGTGACCACCTTTGTCCTGGTCCTGCTGTCCGCGTCGTCGATCAGCTGAGCCGCGGCGCGGGCGGGGCGAGGGTCGTGGCCAGGGTGGCGAAGGCGTCCACCAGCGGGTCCCTGGTGTCCGCCCGCCAGGCCAGCGCGACGCTCGTCGTCGGTGCGCCCGCCAGCCGCCGGTAGACCACGCCAGCCGGCCGTACCATGCCCGCCGCGGCGGGGGCCAGGCTGACGCCGAGTCCGGCCGCGACCAGGCCCGCCACCGTCTGCCACTCCACCGCCCGCTGCGCCACCCGCGGCTCGAAGCCCGCCGCCCTGGCCAGCCCCAGCAGCCGGTCGTGAAAGCCGGGGCCGTGCTCGCGAGGGAAGAACACGAACGGCTCGGCGGCCAGGTCGGCCACCTCGATCCGGCGCCGCGCCGCCAGGCGATGGCCCGAGGGCAGCACGGCCACCACCTCCTCGGCCCGCAGCGGCCGCAGTTCGAGCCCGGGCTCCTGCTCCACCTCGCGCACCAGTCCCACGTCGATCACCTCGTCGCGCAGCGCCGCCAGCTGTCGCGTCGTGGTCATCTCGTGCATCTCCACCCGCACCGCCGGCCGCGCCCGGCCGAAGGAGGCGATCAGATCGGGCACGACGGTCAGCGCGAGGGAGGCGGCGAAGCCGACGCGCAGCCGTCCCGCCTCACCTCGCCCGGCCCGCCTGGCGGCCTCCAGGCCGTCGGCGACCTCCTCCAGCGCCCGCCGCGCGGCCGGCAGCAGCTGCGCGCCCACGGCGGTCAGCTCGCGGGCGGCCCGGTCGAACAGCGGATGCCCCACCCGCTCCTCCAGCCGCCTGATCTGCTGGCTGAACGGCGGCTGCGCGACGCCGAGGCGCTCGGCGGCCCGCCCGAAGTGCAGCTCCTCGGCCAGCACCACGAAGGCGTGCAGCTGCCTGAGGTCCAGCTCCGGGCGTTCCATATCTCAAGAGATATCAGGCATGCCCACGCCGCGTCTTGGACATATCGCCCGTGCCGCTGTGAGGATGCCTGCCATGACAGCACGCACGCTCATCTCCAGCGGGTCGACCTTCGAGGAGGCCATCGGCTACTCCCGCGCCGTCGTCCAGGACGGTTGGGTCTTCGTCTCCGGCACGACCGGCTTCGACTACCGGACGATGACCATCTCCGACGACGTGACCGAGCAGGCCGCTCAGTGCCTGCGCAACATCGGCGACGCCCTCGACCGCGCGGGCGCGTCACTCGCCGACGTCGTCAGGGTCACCTACATGCTCCCCGACCCCGACGACTTCGAGCCCTGCTGGCCGGTGCTCCGCGCGGCCTTCGCGCAGGTACGGCCCGCCGCCACGATGATCGCCTGCCGCCTGGCCGACCCGCGGATGCGCATCGAGATCGAGGTCACCGCCCTCCTGCGCGCGTCCTAGCGCCCGGCCGTGCCGCGGACGGCCGCTCACCGTCCGGTGCCGGCCGGCGGCATGCGCGCCCACTGCTCGAAGGCGCGCGGGGACGCCGGGCAGGGTAGCGGTGCCGGCGACCTCGGCACTCGTCTAGGGCTGGGACGCCGGCCGCGCGTGGCGCAGGACCTGCATGCTGTGGGCCGTGACCGGCACCAGCGCGCCCGGCGACCGCTGATCGTCCAGGGACTCCTCGCGCGGCGTCTCGTCGTCCGTGTTCAGCACGATGGTCCACGAGTCGGCGAACTCCGCGCCGGGCAGCGTGAACGTCATGTCCTCGTGGTGGGCGTTGATCAGCAGCAGGAAGGAGTCGTCCACGATGCGCTCGCCGCGCGGCCCAGGCTCGGTGATGGCCTCGCCGTTGAGGTAGACCGACATCGACTTGGCGTAGCCGGTGTGCCAGTCGCTCGCCGTCATCTCCGCCCCCGCGGGGGTGAGCCAGACCAGGTCGCGCTTGCCGTCCTCCGGCGTGTGGCCGCGGAAGAAGCGGCGGCGCTGGAAGACCGGATGCTCGCGGCGCAACCGCGACAGCGCGCGGACGAAGTCGAGCAGGCCCTCCTCGGTGCGGGCCATCGACCAGTCGACCCAGGCGATCTCGTTGTCCTGGCAGTAGGCGTTGTTGTTGCCGCGCTGGGTGCGGCCCAGTTCGTCGCCGTGGGAGAGCATGGGCACCCCCTGCGACAGGAACAGCGTGGTCAGGAGGTTACGGCGCTGGCGGTGCCGCAGCCGGACGATCTCCGGATCCTCGACGGGCCCCTCGGCGCCGCAGTTCCACGAGCGGTTGTCGTCGGTGCCGTCGCGGTTGTCCTCGCCGTTCTCCTCGTTGTGCTTGCGGTTGTAGGAGACCAGGTCGGCGAGCGTGAAGCCGTCGTGGCAGGTGACGAAGTTGATGGAGGCCACCGGGCGGCGGCCTGAGGTGGCGTACAGGTCGGCGGAGCCGGCCAGGCGGGAGGCGAACTCGGGCAGCGCCGACCCGGTGCCGCGCCAGAAGTCGCGCACCGAGTCGCGGTACTTGCCGTTCCACTCGGTCCACAGCGGTGGGAAGTTGCCGACCTGGTAGCCGCCCGGACCGACGTCCCACGGCTCGGCGATCAGCTTGACCTGGGAGATCACCGGGTCCTGCTGGATGAGGTCGAAGAAGGCGCTCAGCCGGTCGACGTCGTGCAGCTCGCGGGCCAGCGCGGCGGCCAGGTCGAAGCGGAACCCGTCGACGTGCATCTCGAGCACCCAGTAGCGCAGGGAGTCCATGATGAGCTGCAGCGCGTGGGGGGAGCGCACGTTGAGGCTGTTTCCGCAGCCGGTGTAGTCGAGGTAGTAGCGCCGGTCGCCGTCGTGCAGGCGGTAGTAGGCGCCGTTGTCGATGCCGCGGAAGCCGAGCGTCGGGCCCATGTGGTCGCCCTCGGCGGTGTGGTTGTAGACGACGTCGAGGATCACCTCGATGCCCGCCTCGTGCAGCGCCCGCACCATCGCCTTGAACTCCAGCACCTGCTCGCCGCGCTGGCCGGCGCTGGAGTAGGCGCCGTGCGGCGCCAGGTAGGCCATCGTGTTGTAGCCCCAGTAGTTGGTCAGCCCGCGGGCGACCAGGAAGTGCTCGGGCACGAAGTGGTGCACCGGCATGAGCTCGACCGCGGTGACCCCGAGCGAGAGCAGGTGGTCGATGATCGCCGGGTGCCCGATGGCCGCGTAGGTGCCGCGCTGCTCCTCGGGGACCGCGGGATGGCGCATGGTCAGCCCGCGCACGTGCGCCTCGTAGATGACCGTCTGGTGGTACGGCGTGTGCGGCGGCCGGTCGTTGCCCCACTCGAAGAACGGGTTGATGACCACGCTCTTCGGCATGTAGGGGGCGCTGTCGACGGTGTTGATCTTGGAGGGGTCGGTGAAGTGGTAGGAGAAGACCGCCTCGTTCCACCGCAGCTCGCCCTCGATGGCCTTGGCGTAGGGGTCGAGCGTCAGCTTGGCGGGGTTGCAGCGGTAGCCGCGCGGCGGGTCGTAGGGGCCGTACACGCGGTAGCCGTACCGCTGGCCCGGCATGATGCCGGGCAGGTAGCCGTGCCAGACGAAGCCGTCGACCTCGGGCAGCTCGATGCGCTCCTCGGCGCCGTCGTCGTCGAACAGGCACAGCTCGACCCGCTCGGCGACCTCGGAGAACACCGCGAAACTGGTGCCTACGCCATCCCAGGTGGCGCCGAGGGGATAGGGCTCACCCGGCCAGACCTCTCGCATGTGGCCCGATTGTCGCACGTGTCCGCCTTTCCGTCGCTATGACGAGAGTACGAACCCTTGAGGGGTTCTCGCTCCCGCGGCGTGTCGCCGTCCCGTCAGGGGCGGGGAAGATGTCGCGTCGCGGGCCCCGCGTCGAGCGGCGGCGCCGGGCCCGCGCCGACCGGCGGGCCTCAGCCGAGCAGTTCGGCGTTGAGCGAAATGATGGTGCCCGCCAGCGCCTTGCTCACCGGGCAGTTGGCCTTGGCCGTCTCGGCCGCCTCCTGGAACTGCTCGGCGGTGATGCCGGGCACCTGCGCGCGCACGCTCAGCACGATGCCCGTGATGCCCTCGCCCGGCTGGAAGGTCACGTCGGCCTTGGTCTCGATCGTCTGCGGCGGGGTGCCTGCCTGCGCCAGCCCGTGGGACAGGGCCATCGAGAAGCACGAGGAGTGCGCGGCCGCGATGAGCTCCTCGGGAGAGGTCTTGCCGTTGGCCGCCTCGGCCCTGGAGGGCCAGGAGACGTCGAAGGTGCCGACGCCCGAGGTGTCGAGCGAGACCTGACCGGAACCGTCGAGGAGCGCGCCCTTCCACTGCGTGGTCGCGGTACGGGTGGTCGCCATGGCGATGTCCTTTCGCTGGAAAACCCCAACATATCCCGCTGGTCGTCGATGATCGCCGGTACCCGCCGCGGGGTCGCGGGGCCGCGTCGACGGCCGGCGGGCGGTCAGTCGCAGCCGCCCGAGCCGCGCGTGCTCAGGCATGCCCAGTCGAGCGTGCCGGCCTGGCGGCGCGCGCCCGAGGGCAGCGTGTTGGGGCTGCCCAGGTAGGACCCGTAGACCTTCACGGTGGGGGTGTCACGGGTGCGGCGCAGCAGCAGCTGGGCGGTGTGGTGGTTGTTGTGCACCGAGCCGAACCGGTCGATCCGCAGGTCGACCCACTTGCCCTTACCGCTGAGCACCCACTGGTTGCCGCGGTAGCGCGACCGCTCCCAGAAGCAGGCCACGCCCGAGTCGCAGTCGCCCTGCCCGTCGAGACTCGCGCACGTGGACGGGAAGACGTGGACGCTCAGCGCGCCGTCGTCGTAGCTCACGGTGTTGGTGTCGACCCTCGTGCCGCCGGGATGGCGGGCCAGCTGCGCCGCTATCGCATTGTCGCTGTCGAGCGCGCACTGGTCGGTCGGGTCGGCGGCGGCATGGCCCGCCGAGGCGGGCAGGCAGGCGGCCAGGAGGGTGATCGCGGCGGCGAGTCCGATGTGCACGCACGGTCCTAACGTCGGAGGCTGATGACGAACGGAACGTTAGCGTGTGACTGCGCTGTGTTACACCACCTTCTCGCCAAAGTCGCCGCGTGACTCCCGCGCGGCACGTCGGGGAGTCACGCGGCGTGCGCGCTCAGCCCTCCAGGGACCTGCGGGCCTCCTCAGCCACCTCGCGGGCGTAGTCGTCGTCACTGTCGGCCAGCACCCGCTCGAACCCGGCCCTGGCCCTGTCGTCCTTGCGCAGCGCGAGCCCGCGGGAGGCCTCGGCGACGGTGCGCAGGTCGCTGTCGGCCAGCCTGTTCGCCAGCGCCTCACGGATCTGCGGGGTGTCGGCGTCGAGGTTGGCCAGACCCGTGGTGGCCCAGTCGCGGACCTCGTCCTCGTCGTCGGCCGACATCTCGACCAGCAGCGCGAGGCCCTCGCTCCAGAGCCCGCCCTCCTCGCCGCCCAGCTGTTCGGCATCGCCCGGCAGCACGTCGGCCAGCGCGATCGCGTCCGTCATGGTGCGCTTGTGCCCGGGGCGGCCGATGATGCCGAGTACCTGGGGCAGCGCCCTCGGGTCGCCCTGGTGGCCGAGCGCCGCCAGCACCGACCGCAGCACCTGCGGGTCGCCCTCGGTCGTGGCCATCTTGCGCAGCAACGGCAGGGTCCGCTCCCGGTAAGGCTTGTCGCCGTCCTCGGTGACCCCGAACTGCGCGATGGCGTCGACGCCGAACTCCCGCTCGCGGGCGTCCTCGCTGACGCACAGCCGGGACAGCGCCTCGTAGGTCTCCTCGTCGGCGCGCTTGCCGAGGGTGTCGGCGACGATCCACCACGTCTCGGCGTCCTCGTCGGTGTCGCGGTGCGCCACCGCCCTGGCCACGAGCTGGTCGACGGGGGTGTGGATGCCGTCGGCCTCCTCCAGGAGGGTGGCGATCGCCGCGTGGCCGCGCTGGGCCTGGACCTGCTCGCGCTCCTCGCCGTCGGGGGACTGGCCGGCCACCGTGACCAGCTCGGTGCCGTCCTTGGCGTACTGGCGGCCCACGACGTACTCCCAGCCCTCCTGCTCGATCTGGTCGAGCAGTGCGCTCTCCAGGTGGACGCCCACCCAGTCGACCGCGATGTCGAGCGGTGTGTCGCCGTCGGCGTCGTACTTCTCGATGTCGGCGCCCGCGTCGAGCAGCACCCTGACCACGCCGAGCGCGCCACGCCTGGCGGCCAGCGTCAGTGGCGTGTCACCGTCGTCGTTGGCCGCGTTCACGTCCGCGCCCGCCTCGATGAGCACCTGGGCGGTCTCGGCATGGCCGTTGGCCGCCGCCCACGCCAGCGCCCGCCAGCCGCCGCTCTCGGCGCCGTCGACGTCGGCGCCCCCGGCCAGCAGCGCCTGTGCCACGGCCACGCGGTCCCATGCGGCCGCCGCGCACAGCGGGAGGCCCTCCTCCTCGCCCTGGCTGACCACCTTGGGGTCGGCGCCCGCGGCCAGCAGCTCGCCCACGGTCTCCAGGTCGCCGGTCAACGCCGCCCTGTAGAGCTGTTCCTCATGCATGACAGGACCCTAGCGTCTTCCGTCTCGGCCCAGACTCGTGCGGCTCGGCGATCTCGGGCTCCGCAAGCCCGTCAAAACGCGATATGTTGCGTCTATGAATGAACCGGGGGACCTGCGCGCCTCAGACGCCGAGCGAGAGGCCGTCGTCGAGCGGCTGCGAGAAGCCTCGGTCGAGGGCCGGTTGACGCTGGTCGAGCTGACCGACCGGACGGAGGCCGCCTACCAGGCGACCACGCACGCCCAGCTGGCCCTGATCACCCAGGACCTGCCGGCCGCCGGCATCGCGGCACCCCTGCCCGCCGCGCCGCCCTCACGTCGCCGGCGGTGGTTCGTGGCGATCATGGGTGACTCCAAGCGCCGCGGCAAGTGGCGGATCGACCAGGAGCTCGGCGCCGTCGCGGTGATGGGCGACGTGCTGCTCGACCTGCGCGAGGCCGAGGTCCGCACCAACACCATCGACGTCACGGCCGTCTCCGTGATGGGCGATGTGAAGATCATCGTTCCGGACGGCGTGGACGTCGACCTCGACGGCATGGCCGTCATGGGCGACAAGAAGGTCGACGTGCTGGAGGCCGCGCCCGGCATGAACGTGCCCGTGGTGCGCGTGCACGCCTACGCGGTCATGGGCGACGTGAAGGTCATCGGCGACTCGCGGGCCAAGCCGATCAAGCGAGGCTGGGCCGCCTGGCGCGAGCACCTCGGCCTGTCCCACGAGCAGCTGTGGAGCGGCGAGCGGCGGCAGCTCGACCGCGACTGACCCCGCGGGACCGGGCCGGGCCGACCACGCCGGGTCCGGGCCGGGCCGACCACGCCGGGTCCGGGTCGGGCCGAACCGGACGGCCCCGATCAGCCGGGCCGACCACGCCGGGTTTCGAACCGGGCCGGACGGGGTCGCCCCGATAGGCCGGGGCAGCCCCGATCAGGCCGGGACCGCGGCGGGTTCGGCCCGCAGCGCGAGCTCGTAGCGTTCGAGCAGCACCTCGACCAGCTCGGGGGCCGGACCGAGCACGTCCGACACGACGTCGGCGCCCGCGCCGCGCCGTACCTTGTCGGCGAAGAAGCCGGGCGCCAGCAGGTACGGCGCGACGGCCACCCGCGGTGCTCCCGCGGCACGCAGGGCCGCGACCGCCTCGGCGGGGGTGGGCCCGGCCGCGGACGCGTAGGCGGGCGTGACGGCCCACCAGCCGGACCGGCGGTCCCAGTCGCGGGCCAGAGCCGCGACGACGGCGTTGGCGCGGGCGTCGCTCGAGCCGGCCGAGACCAGCACGACGGCCGTGCCGGGATCGCCGGTGGCGACCCCCGCCTCCGTCAGGCGGCGGTCGAGGGCGTCGAGCAGCAGCGGGTGCGGGCCCAGCGTCGTGCCGTAGCGCACGCGCAGGCGGGCGTCACGGGCGCGCGCCTCGGCCAGCGCGGCCGGCAGGTCGACCCTGCTGTGGTAGGCCTCGGTCAGCAGCAGCGGCAGCACGACCGCCTCGCGCAGGCCGTGCAGCGCCTGGCCGAGCGTCGGCGGGCCGTGGTCGAGGTAGGCCGAGCGGACCTCCAGGCCGGGCCGCCGCCGGCGGACCCGGTCGAGCAGGGCCTCCACGGTCGCGGCGGCGCGCGGGTCGCGTGACCCGTGCGCCACCGCGACCAACGGGATCGCGCCCCTGCCAAGGCGCGCTCCCTCACCCGCCGGATGCCGACCGGCGGTGGCAGGAGGTCCCGGGGCATGCGGTTCAGCGGCCACCGCTCCCGGGACGACAGCTCGCGGGGTCACAGCTCCCTGGGCCACAGCTCCCGGGAGCAGGGCTGCAGGGATCGGAGTCCCCGCGGCCAGGGTCTCCGGAGCCGGCGTTTCCCGCGTCAGCGCTTCCTGGATCAGCGCTTCCTGGATCAGAGGTGAATGCCGCATTCGGTCTTCCCCATGCCCGCCCAACGGCCGCTGCGCGGATCCTCGCCCTCGGCCACCTGTCGCGTGCAGGGCGCGCAGCCGATGGACGGGTAGTTGTCGTAGTGCAGCGGGTTGATCAGGACGCCGTTGTCGGCCATGTAGTTGTCGACGTCGTCCTGGGTCCACGCGGCGATCGGGTTGACCTTGACCATCTGGCGCTTGGCGTCCCACTCCACGACCTTGGTGCCCGTGCGCGTCGGCGACTCGTCGCGGCGGATGCCGGAGAGCCACGCCAGGTACGGCTCGAGCGCCCGGTTGAGCGGCTCCACCTTGCGCAGGTAGCAGCACAGGTCGGGATTGCGGCCGAACAGCCGCGGACCGAGGTCACGCTCCTGTTCCTCCACCGTCCGCGACGGCTTCACATCGATCACGTTGACGTCATAGACCTGCCGTACCGCGTCACGGGTGCCGATCGTCTCGGCGAAGTGGTAGCCCGTGTCGATGAACAGGACGTCAACACCCGGCTTCACCCTGCTCACCAGGTCGATCAGCAGGGCGTCGCTCATGGAGGAGGTCAGGCACAACCGGTCGCCGAACGTGGCGGCCGCCCACCGGATGATCTCCCTGGCGGGCGCGCCCTCCAGGAACACGGCGGCGGACTCGACAATGGACTGCAGGTCGAGCGTGCCGCGCTGTTCTCTTAACGTCACCTCGATGTCAACCAGCGTCATATCCTCACTCCGATCCCGAGAAACTTGAGCTTGAAGGCGCGGGCGCAGGCCCGGCAGTACCAGCCGCCGTCGCCCTCGTAGGGCTCCAGGTCCTCCTCACCGCAGTACGGGCAGTGGAAGGGAACCGCGCGTTCGCTCATCTGAGGTCCGCCTCGTCCGCTCGCTGGACCCAGTCGGCGAACGACTCGCCCTCTTTCTTCTGGTCCTCGAAGTGGGTCAGGACCCGCTCGACGTAGTCGGGCAGCTCCTCGGCCGTGGTCTTCAGGCCGCGCACCTTGCGGCCGAAGCCCGCGTTGACGCCGAGCGAGCCGCCGAGGTGGATCTGGAAGCCCTCGACCTGCTCGCCCTTGTCGTTGACGACCAGCTGGCCCTTCAGGCCGATGTCGGCGACCTGGATGCGGGCGCAGGAGTTCGGGCAGCCGTTGACGTTGATGGTCAGCGGCTCGGCGAAGGCCGGCAGCCGCTTCTCCAGCTCGTCGATCAGGTGGGAGGCGGTGGCCTTGGTCTCGACGATGGCCAGCTTGCAGTACTCGATGCCGGTGCAGGCCATCGTCTGGCGGCGGAAGGTGGAGGGCGTGACCTGCAGGTCGTGCGCCTCCAGCGCGGCCACCAGCGAGTCGACCTGGTCGGGCGCGACGTCGAGGATGACCATCTTCTGCTCGACGGTGGTGCGGACCCGGGCCGAGCCGTGCCGCTCGGCCAGGTCGGCGATCACGTGCAGCGTGTCGCCGTCGAGTCGGCCGACCTTGGGCGCGAAGCCGACGTAGAAGTTGCCGTCCTGCTGCGGGTGGACGCCCACGTGGTCGCGGCGGCTGTTGCGCGGCTGCTCGGGCGCGGGGCCGTCGGGCAGGTCCTCCTTGAGGTACTCCGTCTGCAGCACCTCGCGGAACTTCTCCGGGCCCCAGTCGTTGACCAGGAACTTGATCCTGGCGCGGTGCCTGAGCCTGCGGTAGCCGTAGTCGCGGAAGATGCCGATCACGCCGCCGTAGACGTCGCCCACCTGGTCGGGGCGGACGAACACGCCGAGCCGCTTGCCGAACATCGGGTTGGTGGACAGACCGCCGCCCACCCACAGGTCGAAGCCCTTCTCGCCCTGCTCGTTGACGACCCCGACGAAGGCCACGTCGTTGATCTCGTGCACCGTGCAGTGGGCCGGGCAGCCGGAGATGGCCGACTTGAACTTGCGCGGCAGGTTGGAGTAGGCCGGGTCGCCGATGAAGCGCTCGTGCACCTCGCGGATCGCCTCGGTGGCGTCGAGCACCTCCTCGGAGTCGATACCGGCCAGCGGGCAGCCGAGGATGACGCGCGGCGTGTCGCCGCAGGCCTCGGTCGTCGACAGGCCGACGGCCTCCAGGCGCTGCCAGATGTCGGGCACCGCCTCGATCTCGATCCAGTGGTACTGGATGTTCTGCCGGTCGGTGACGTCGGCGGTGCCCCGGCCGTACTGGTTGGAGATGTCGGCCAGCACCCGCAGCTGCTCGACGCTCAGCTGCCCGCCGTCGATGCGGACGCGCAGCATGAAGTAGCGGTCGTCCAGCTCCTCCGGCTCCAGGACGGCGGTCTTGCCGCCGTCGATGCCGGGCTTGCGCTGGGTGTACAGGCCGTACCACCGCATGCGTCCACGCAGGTCGGCCGGGTCGATGGAGTCGAAGCCGCGCTGGGAGTAGATGTCGATGATGCGCTGGCGTACGTTCAGCCCGTCATCGCTCTTCTTGTTCTCCTCGTTCTTGTTCAGCGGCTCGCGGTAGCCGAGAGCCCACTGACCTTCGCCGCGCGGGCGCTTGTGATGCCGGCTGGCAGGGGTGGTCATAGCGCGTCCTTTGGGTCATGGGCGCGCGCCGGCCTCCTCCTGCCTCATCGTCGAGTGCAGGGGACCGGGGTGTGCGACGCGCGCGTCGTTCCAGAAAGAAAACGGAAAGGAGAGCGGGCGTCGCTAACAGATGGCGCTGCGGACACGCTGAAGGTCGACGTGACGTCGCACGACGAGCATCGGGTCCGCTGGCATACCTCAGACCATACCTTGGCGGTCTGCCATGTCCAACAGTGGTCCAGAGTCTGGACGATCTTCAGCCCTGCCTGGGCCAGTCGAGTTCCGACTCCTTGGGCGTGTCCTCGCTCTGGTGCTGGCAGTCGCACCACGAACCGCCCCTGCACTCCTCGTGATGCTTCTCCTTGCACTTCTCGCAGATCACCACTTGATTATTCATCGTGGACTTCTTCCCGGCCCTGCTCATCGACCTGCGCGACGAGACCGCCGACCTCGAGTCGCTCCTGGAGGGCGCCGACTGGGAGCTCCCCACGCCGGCCGAGGGGTGGCTGATCCGCGACCAGGTCGGCCACCTGGCGTGGTTCGACGAGGCGGCGGTCAGAGCCGTCACCGACCCCGGCTCCCTGCGGGCCGGCGAGGTGGCCGAGACCTTCGTCGACGACCTGGTGGCCGAGGCCCGCG
Source organism: Nonomuraea sp. NPDC003754 (assembly GCF_053605785.1). Taxonomy (NCBI): domain Bacteria; kingdom Bacillati; phylum Actinomycetota; class Actinomycetes; order Streptosporangiales; family Streptosporangiaceae; genus Nonomuraea; species Nonomuraea sp. NPDC003754. The sequence goes on along the minus strand of NZ_JBSGJX010000012.1, from coordinate 74,118 downwards.
CGCTGCCCGCCGCCGAGGTGCGCGCGTGGTTCCGTACGGCCCGCGCCCGCATGCTGGAGGTGTTCGCCACGCTCGATCCCAGGCGGCGCGTCCCCTGGTACGGCCCGCCCATGTCGGCCGCCTCCTTCGTCACCGCCAGGCTGATGGAGACCTGGGCCCACGGCCAGGACGTGGCTGACGCGCTGGGCGTGGTCAGGACTCCCACCGCCAGGCTCAGGCACGTGGCCACGCTGGGGGTGCGGGCCATGCCGTACGGCTTCGCGGTCAGGGGCAGGCCGGTGCCCGCCGACCCGGTGCGGGTGGAGCTGACGCTGCCGGACGGCGTGCCGTGGACGGCCGGGCCCGCGGGAGCGCGGGACGTGGTGCGCGGGCCGATGCTCGACTTCTGCCTGCTGGTGACCCAGCGGCGGCACCTGGACGACCTGCGCCTGGAGGTGACGGGCGAGACGGCGCGGGAATGGACGGCGGTCGCGCAGGCGTTCGCGGGCCCGCCGGGGAAGGGCAGGGACCCGTCAGGGGTGATTCAGGGCGATTCCGGATGATCGTTTGGGATATGTGCTGACATGCTGAACATATGCGCACCATTCTGAACGTGATCTGGCTGGTCCTGGCCGGCCTCTGGCTGGCGATCGGCTACGTGATCGCCGGCGTCATCTGCTGCATCCTGATCATCACGATCCCCTTCGGCATCGCCTCGTTCAGGATCGCCGGCTACGCGCTGTGGCCCTTCGGCAGGACCGTCGTGCGCGATCCCGACGCCGGCGCGATGTCGACCATCGGCAACGTCATCTGGATCATCTTCGCGGGCTGGTGGCTGGCGCTCGGCCACATCATCACCGCGATCCCGCTGTTCATCTCGATCATCGGCATCCCGCTGGGAGTGGCCAACATCAAACTCATCCCCGTCTCGCTCCTGCCCCTCGGCGCGCGTATCGTCGAAACCTGACACGAGATCGGATTGTCACAGGTCATGCGGGGAAGCTGACCTCGGACAGCGAATACCTTGGTTGCCATGACGTCCACCGACGCACCGCCCGGCGCGAAGCGCCGCGGGCCGCGGCTCAGCATGAGCCGCGCGAGGGAGCGGCTCAGCTGGGTGCTGGACACCCGGTCGTGGGCCATCGTTCGCGCGTCCGTGGACGCCGGCGTCAACTACCGCGTCACCGGTCTGGCCGGCGAGGCCGCCTTCTTCGCCCTGCTGTCGCTGCCGCCGTTCGTGCTCGGGCTCATCGCCGTGCTGGCCCAGCTGAGCTTCGTGCTGGGCCCCGACACCGTCCAGACCGTGCGCGCCGAGGTGGAGAAGCAGGCGCAGTTCATCTTCACCGACAACGCCATCGACCAGGTGATCAAGCCCCTGCTGGACGACGTGCTCAGCAGCGGCAACACGGTGCCGCTGATCTCGGTCGGCTTCCTGCTGGCGCTCTGGTCGGGCTCACGCGCGCTGTACGTGTACGTGGACCTCATCTCGGTGGCCTACGGCCTGGGCGAGGAACGCGGCATCATCCGCACCCGGCTGATGTCCTTCGGCCTCTACCTCATCGCCCTGCTCATCGGCGTCGTCGTCATGCCGGTCATGCTCATCGGGCCCGACCTGCTCAGATCGGCGATCAAGGACTACGCGGTGCTGGTCGACGTGCTGTACTGGCCCGTCGTCATCATCGGCTCGGTGCTGTTCCTGACCCTGCTCTACCACGTCAGCGTGCCCGTGCGGACCCGGTGGTTCCGCGAACTGCCCGGCGCGGTCCTGGCGCTGTTCCTGTGGCTGGTGTGCGCGATGGTGCTGCGCACGGTCCTGGCCTCCTGGTTCTCGCCCGTCTCGGTGTACGGCTCGCTGGCCGCGCCCATCGCCGTGCTGCTGTGGCTGTACATCACCGCGCTGGCCGTGCTCATCGGGGCCATCCTGAACGCCGAGGTCGACCGGCTGTGGCCGGGGGAGGGGACGACCAGGGGCAGGGCCGGCCGTACGGCAGGCTGACAGCCGATGGACATCCGATATCGTCTAGGGCGTCGCGACTGGCGCATTAGGTGGTTGACCACCGGGGAGCGGAAGGGGCGAAGGCCGAGCGCCTGGGTCTTCGCGCAATGTCAATGATGACAGGGGAGTCATGAGTTCTCTCGCCAACGTCGACCCGCAGCTCGCCGAGCTCATCAAGGCCGAGGAACGCCGTCAGGCCGACACCGTCAAGCTCATCGCGTCCGAGAACTACGTGTCCAAGGCGGTCCTCGAGGCCACCGGCACCGTTCTCACCAACAAGTACTCCGAGGGTTACGCGGGCAAGCGCTACTACGAGGGCCAGCAGGTCATCGACCAGATCGAGACGCTGGCCGTCGACCGGGCCAAGGCGGTGTTCGGGGTCGAGCACGCCAACGTCCAGCCCTACTCCGGCTCGCCCGCCAACCTGGCCATCTACATGGCCTTCCTCAACCCGGGCGACACCGTCATGGGCATGGGCCTGCCGTTCGGCGGCCACCTGACCCACGGCTGGTCGGTCAGCGCCACCGGCAAGTGGTTCAACCCGGTCCGCTACGGTGTCCGCCAGGACACCGGCCGCGTCGACCTCGACCAGGTCAGGGAGCTGGCCCTGGAGCACCGGCCGAAGCTGATCTTCTGCGGCGGCACCGCGATCCCGCGCACGATCGACTTCGAGGGCTTCGCCTCGATCGCCCGTGAGGTCGGCGCGGTCCTGGCCGCCGACATCGCGCACATCGCCGGCCTCATCGCCGGCGGCGCCCACCCGTCGCCCGTCGGCCACGCCGACGTGATCTCCACCACCACGCACAAGACGCTGCGCGGCCCGCGCGGCGCGATGCTGATGGCCTCCTCCGACGAGCACGCCACGGCGCTGAACAAGGCCGTCTTCCCCGGCCTGCAGGGCGGCCCGCACAACCACACGACCGCCGCGATCGCGGTGGCCCTGCACGAGGCGGCCCAGCCGGCCTTCCGCGAGTACGCCGCTCAGGTCGTCGCCAACGCCAAGGCGCTGGCCGAGGAACTGTCGAGCCGCGGCTTCGACCTGGTCTCCGGCGGCACGGACAACCACCTGATCCTGCTCGACCTGACGCCCAAGGGCATCGGCGGCAAGCCTGCCGCGCAGGCGCTCGACCGGGCGGGCCTGGAGACCAACTACAACACGGTGCCGTTCGACACCCGCAAGCCGTTCGACCCGTCCGGCATCCGCATCGGCACGCCGTCGGTCACCTCGCGCGGCATGAAGGAGGCCGAGATGCGGCAGATCGGCGCGTGGATGGACGAGGTCGTCACCGCGCTGGCCAAGGGTGACGCCGAGGACGTGATCACCCGCGTGCACCACGAGGTCTCCGAGCTGACCGCGCGCTTCCCCGCGCCCGGCCTGTCCTAGACCGCCCAGCTCATCCCGCCCCGCCGCGCACGTCGTGGCGGGGCGGTGGCGTGTCAGCCCGTCGGCGTGTCAGCCCGTCGAGGCGCGGATGACCAGGCGGGTCGGGACGTGCAGCCGGTCGGCCGCCTTCCCGGCCAGAACGTCGATCAGCGCCGCCGCCGCGATCGCGCCGCGCTCGGCGGCCTCCAGGCTGATCACGGTGAGGGGCACCTCCCAGCGCTTGTCCTCCGAGGTCTCGCACATCATCGACACGCGCAGGTCGCCGGGGATGGACAGGCCAAGCCTCCTGGCGGCGGCCAGCAGCGCCTCGCCGTAGGTCTCGTTGAGGCCGTGGACGGCGTCGGGCCGGTCGGCCCGCGACAGCAGCCGCTCGGCGGCCACCTCGGGGACCTCGTCGGGCTGCAGCGCCTCGACGATCGGCGGGTTGCCGGTGGCCGCGCACCAGGCGCGGTAGGCGCGGTCGGTGTCGATCGTGTAGGAGTCGGCCTCGGTGCCGGTCAGCAGCGCGATGCGGCGCGAGCCCGTGTCGCGCAGCCGGTCGAGCAGCGTGCGCAGCACGTCGTCGGCGTCGCTGTGGATGACCGGGACGGTCGCGTGCCCGGGGTCGAGGGGCGCGCCGTCGGCGACCACGGGGATCGCCCTGCGCAGGCAGTCGGCCAGGATGGCGTCGTTCGGCTCGGGGTCGACCACGATGACGCCGTCCAGCGGGACCCTGCGGATCATCCCCGAACCGGGTGCGGCCGGCACGACGACCAGGGCGTGCTCGCGCTCGACGGCCAGCATGGTGGCGCCGGCCGTGAACGCGGCGTAGTAGGGCCGGTAGGTGTGGCCCCAGTGCCGCGAGTCGAGGTGGACGACGGGCACACCGATCACGCCCACCCGGCCGGAGGCCAGGCCCGCGGCGATCGGGTCGGGCCGGTAGCCGAGCTCCTCCGCGGCGGCCAGGACCATCGCCCTGGTCTTGGCGGAGACGCGGCCCTTGCCGCTGAGGGCGTGGGACACCGTCGTGATCGACAGCCCGGTGGCGGTGGCGACGTCGCGGATGCCGGCGCGTGAGCTCATGGAATGATCCTATCGGCGTTTGAGAAAACGTTTTGGCAACACCCATTGACCGAGCCAAAGCGTTTTTGCAACCGTGGCGTACCCCAGAACGACTCAGGAGTGAGCCATGACCCGAACCCGCTCCGGCCTCGCCGCCGCCGGTCTCACCGTCCTGCTGCTTGCGGCAGGTTGCGGATCCTCCACCTCCAGCACCACCGAGGCCAGCGGCACCGCCTACGGCAACTGCACCGTGACCGGCAAGCGGGGCGAGTTCAAGCTCGCGACCGTGACCGAGGACACCCTGACGGTGCAGGGCGACCTGCCCTCCAAGGGCTGGTGGAACGGCGACACGGTGGCCGACATCAAGGACGGCTTCGAGTACTGCATGGCGGCCACCATCGCCTACCGCGCGGGGCTGTCCAAGCTGGCCGTCGAGAACGCGCCCTTCGACGCGCTGGTCGCCGGCCACACCAAGGACTTCGACCTGGCCCTGGCCGAGATCTCCATCACCGAGGCGCGCAAGAAGGTGGTGACCTTCTCGGCGCCCTACTTCGCCTCCAACATCGGGGTGATGACCAAGAAGGGCGCCGACGTGACCGCAGGCAACCTGCGCACGCTGCGCCTGGGCGTCAAGCAGGGAACCACCGGCGCCGACTTCGTGGCCAACGTCCTCAAGCCCGAGCAGCAGCCCAAGGTCTTCCCCAACGACCCCGAGATGGCCGCCGCCGTCAAGGCCGGGCAGATCGACGCCGGGCTCCAGGACGTGGCCATCATGCTGGGCACCGCCGCCAACTCGCAGGGCGCGCTGACCGTCGTCGGCCAGTACTCGACCGGCGAGTCGTACGGCGCGCTCTACCCCAAGGGCTCGCCCAACGCCGCCACCCTCGACGCGATCATCCAGCAGATGAAGTCCGACGGGACATTCGACAAGCTGTCGGCCGACCACCTGGCCAAGGTGTTCGGCGGCGACCCGGCCTCCGTCCCGCTCTGGCAGGCGTCGTGACCGCCCAGCAGACGCTCCTCGGGGGCGCCTCGGCCGCGCCGGAGCGCGCCCAGCCCGTCCCCGCGCCGGGACGCGGCTTCGCGGCGGCCGGCATGACGGGAGCGGCGCTCGCCACCGCCGCCACCTGGGCCGTGGCCGCCGACCTCGTCGGGGCGGCCACCGCCGGGCCCTGGCGCTGGGTGCTCGGCGCCGTCGCGGTCGCGGGCGCGCTGGCCGTCCTGGCGGTGTTCCGGCCCGCGTGGGACGCCTGGCGAGCCTCGCGTGCCTGCGCCGCCGCGCTTGAGGAGACCGACGTAGTGGCGGCGCGCCGGCTGGCCGCGCGCGTGCGCGAGTCGGCCTGGACGGCGCTCGGCGCGGCGCTGGCCGTCCTGTGCGCGCTGGGCGCGATCGTCTTCGTGCTCGCCAACGACGCGGCGGTGCAGAAGACCTTCCTCGACGGCGCCCTGATGTGGGCGAGCTTCCCCGACATCGCCCGCGCCTTCGCCACCAACCTGGTCATCGCCGTGGTGGCGCAGGCGCTCGTGCTGGTCTGGGCCCTGGTCCTGGCCCTGGCCAGGCTCGCGCCCGGCCGGGCGGGGCGGCCGATCAGGCGGCTGGCGACCTTCTACATCGACGCCGTCCGCGCCGTTCCCGCGATCATCGTGATCTACCTGATCGGCTTCGGCCTGCCGCTGGCCGAGGTTCCGCTGCTCAGCGGGCTCAACCAGACCTGGTACGCGATCCTGGCGCTCACCGTGGTCTACGGCGCCTACGTCGCCGAGGTCTTCCGCGCCGGCATCGAGAGCATCCACCCCAGCCAGATCGCGGCCTCGCGCTCGCTCGGCTTCTCCTACCTGGCGACCATGCGGCACGTGGTGGTGCCGCAGGCCACGCGCCGGGTGATCCCGCCGCTGCTGAACGACTTCATCAGCCTGCAGAAGGACACCGCGCTGGTGAACGTCATCGGCAGCATCGACGCCTTCAACCAGGCCAAGATCCTGGCCGCCAACAACTTCAACCTCTCCTCGGTCACGGTCGTGGCGGTGCTGTTCATCCTCATCACCATCCCGCAGGCCCGGCTCGTCGACCGTCTCCTCACCCGCGAACGGAGCACGTGATGGCCTTCCTGGAGCTCGAAGGGCTGCGCAAGAGCTACGGCGGCCACGAGGTGCTCAAGGGCATCGACCTGTCCGTGGAGCGGCACGAGGTGATCTGCCTGATCGGCGCCTCGGGCAGCGGCAAGTCCACCCTGCTGCGCTGTGTCAACGCGCTGGAGTCCATCGACGCCGGCACCGTCCGCCTGGACGGCGAGGTGGTCTCCGGAGCGGGCGTGGACGTCAACCTGCTGCGCAAAGACATCGGCATGGTCTTCCAGAGCTACAACCTGTTCCCGCACATGAGCGTGCTGGACAACATCACGCTGGCGCCGGTCAGGCTCGGCGGCCTGCCGCGTGAGCAGGCCCGTGCCCGCGCGCTGGAGCTGCTGCGCAGGGTGGGCCTGGAGGAACGCGCCGACGCCTACCCCGACCGGCTGTCCGGCGGGCAGCAGCAGCGGGTCGCGATCGTCAGGACCCTCGCCATGGGGCCTCGCGTGCTGCTGCTGGACGAGATCACCTCGGCGCTCGACCCCGAGCTCGTCGCCGAGGTCCTCGGCATCGTCCGTGACCTGGCGGCCGAGGGTCTGACCATGCTGCTGGCCACCCACGAGATGGGCTTCGCCCGCGAGGTGGCGAGCCGGGTGTGCTTCCTGCACCAGGGCTGCCTGCTGGAGGAGGGGCCGCCCGAACAGATCTTCACCGAACCACACGAGGAGCGTACGCGCATGTTCCTGAAGTCCATCATCGAGGCGGGACGCCTGTGATCCTCGGCATCCAGCACGAACACGGCACCGGCCCCGGCCTGATCGGGGAGCGGATCGAGCGGGCCGGGCACAAGCTCGACCTGCGCCACCCGTACCTGGGTGAACCCCTGCCCCCCGACCTGTCGGGACACGACGGCCTGGTCGTGCTCGGCGGCACCCCGGGAACCGGCGACGTCGGCCTGGCCCCGTGGCTGCCCGCCGTGGAGGCGCTGCTACGGGAGGCGGTCCGCGACGAGGTCCCCGTCCTGGGGGTCTGCCTCGGCGGCCAGCTGCTCGCCCAGGCCTGCGGCGGGACGGTCACCGTCGCCGCCGCCGCCCAGGTCGGCCTCTTCCCGCTCGGCGCCTACCCGGCGGCCGACGACGACGAGCTGTTCTCCGGCTTCCCCGCCGACGGCCAGGCCGTCCAGTGGCACTGGGACGAGATCGCGGAGCTGCCGCCAGGGGCCGTCCCCCTCCTGCGCGACGACGCCTTCCCGCACCAGGCCTTCCGCCTGGGCCGGCGCGCGTGGGGTGTGCAGTTCCATCCCGAGGTGCTGCTCGCCTCGGCCACCGAGTGGGCCTCGGGGGAGTCGCCGCAGCTGGCCGAGCTCGGCCTGGACGTGCCCGCCATGCTGGGCGGCGTCGCCGCGGCCGAGCCGGCGCTGCGCGACCTGTGGGGCGGGATCACCGACCGCTGGCTGGCCCTGGTCCGCGAGCCCGCGTGACCGCTCACGACGCACGTGATCTGCGGGAGTGATACTGTTCGGCTAGGCAGACGGCCACGACACATGGGAGGTGAGGACTATGCGGGTCTTTCTGAGCTGCTCGCTGTCCGAAAACTTCCGGGTGCCCGCCTGACCTTTCACGCCGCGGGGCCCGGCTTCCGAAGGGTACCCAAGCGTGACCACACACGATCTTTCCCTGCTCGGCTGGACCGGCTCGCTGGCCGCCGAGCTTCCCGCGGACACCGTTCCCGCGCGCGTGGCGCGGGTCGACCGCGGAGCCGCGGAGGTCATCGCCTCCGACGGCCATCACCATGTCAAATACGGCGCCCGCGTGCGCAGGGCCGCGGCCGGCGACCCGGTCGCACTGCCCTGCGTGGGCGACTGGGTGGCGCTGCGGGCGCTGCCCGAGGGCCGCTACGAGCTCGACGAGGTACTGCCCCGCCGTACCGCCTTCGTGAGGGGCGGCGTCAGCCGCGTCTCGCGCGGGGGACTGTCCGGCGACGGACAGGGGCAGGTGCTCGCCGCCAACGTCGACGTCGTCTTCGTGGCCGAGCCGTCCATGCACGCCACCGACTTCGCCGACCTCGGACGCATCGAGCGGCTGGTCGCCCTGGCGTGGGAGAGCGGCGGCACGCCCGTCGTGCTCATCACCAAGTCCGACCTGTTCGAGCTGGGGCTCGACCAGCTGCTGGCCGACGTCTCGGCGGCGGCGCCCGGCGTGCCGGTGCACGCCGTCTCCTCCCTGCTCGGCGAGGGTGTCGCGCCGGTGCGCGAGCATCTCGCCGGCTCGCGCACGGCCGTGGTGCTCGGTCCTTCGGGAGCGGGCAAGTCCACGCTGGTCAACGCGCTGGCCGAGGAGGGAGTGATGGACACCCAGCAGGTCCGCGCCGCCGACGGCAGGGGCCGGCACACCACCGTGCACCGGGAGCTCATCCCGCTGCCCGGCGGCGGGCTGATCATCGACACGCCCGGCATCAGGCGGGTCGGCCTCTACGAGATGACCGACGGGGTCGACCTCGTCTTCGCCGACATCGAGGACCTGGCCCGCTCGTGCAGGTTCGGCGACTGCTCCCACAACGGCGAGCCGGACTGCGCCGTGCAGGCGGCCCTGGATTCGGGGCTGCTGCCCGAGCGCAGGCTGGAGAGCTGGTTCAAGCTCCAGCGGGAGGCCGCGTGGATGGCCGGCAGGACCGACGCCAGGCTGCGCAAGGAACAACAGCAGAAGTGGAAGATCATCCACAAGGAGATGCGCAGGTCAGGGCGTAATCGGCCCTAGCCGGCGCAGGGATGCGCGGCACCGGTACGGGTATGACTCGGGCATGGGGCCGCTGTTCGCCGACAGAGCCGAGGCAGGCGCCCTGCTGGCCGAGCGCCTGCGCGGGCTGAAGGACCCCGTCGTCCTGGCGTTGCCACGCGGCGGGGTCGCCGTGGCGGTGCCCGTGGTCCGCAGGATCGGCGGCGTGCTGGACATCCTCGTCACCAGGAAGATCGGCTACCCCGCCCAGCCGGAGCTGGGCGTGGGCGCCATCGCCGAGGGAGGGGAGCCGGTCTTCGACGAGCGGCTGATGGCCGGTCTCGGCCTGACCCGCTCCGGCCTGGAGAAGGTGGTCGAGCGGGAGCGCGAGGAGCTGCGCCGCAGGGTGCGCGTCTACCGGGGGGACCGGAAGCTGCCGTACCTGACGGGCCGGGACGTGGTGGTCGTCGACGACGGGCTCGCCACCGGCGGTACGGCGAGGGCGGCGCTCAGGGCGGTCGAGGCGGCCAAGCCGGGCAGGCTCACCCTGGCTGTGCCGGTCGGGGCGCCGCAGACGGTCAGGGCGTTGCGCGGCGAGGCCGACGAGCTGGTCGTGCTGGCCACGCCGCCCGACTTCCACGCGGTCGGGCAGTGGTACGGAAGCTTCGAGCAGCTGACCGACGCCGACGTGCTGGCGCTGCTGGCCCAGCAGTGACGTGGGCCGCCTCAGTTGAGCGCGGCCCAGACGAGCTTGCCGCCGCCGGCTGGATGAAGCCACCCCCAGGTGGTCGTGAGCGCCTCGATGAGCGGCAGCCCCCTGCCGAACTCGGCCAGGAAACCGGTTGTCGCGGTCACCGGCACCGCGCCGCTGAAGTCGCGGACCGCGCATCCGAGCCGGCGCTGCGAGCACACCAGCCTGAGCGACCTGGCGCCCCCGCCGTGCCTGATGGCGTTGGTCACCAGTTCCGAGACGACGAGCTGCGCGTCGAACACCGCGTCGCAGGACTCCCATCCCGCGAAGGTGGTGCGCACGAACGACCTGGCCACCCCCACGACGGCCGGGTCGGCGGGCATGGCGAAGTCGAGCACCACCGCCTGGTCGCCGGGCGGGCTGCCGGACAACAGGGTGCTGAGCCAGTCGGGCGGTGCGGTGCCCGTGGCGGCGTGCCATGGTGCTGATGGTGCGGCGGAAGTGGTCATGGAGGTCCCCGGGGCTCGGATACTTCGCGCGGTCCAAGTGACCATATTTACGGCGAGAGCTTACAGATGCAAGACTTTCCGTGCTTTACCGATGCAAATCGCAAATGCACGTGCGTGAAGGGTGATGCCCGCCCCGGATCCGTGTCACACTGTGATCTTTACTCGAGAGGAGACAGCGCGTGGAAGCGGCGGAGAACGTGCGGCCCCTGAGCTCTGCCAAGGGTGGCGGCCCGACGGTTCTGCGTATCCTGCTCGGTGCCCAGCTCAGGAGGCTGCGCACCGCCAAGGGGATCTCCAGGGAGGACGCCGGCTACGCCATCAGGGCCTCGCACGCCAAGATCAGCCGACTCGAGCTGGGCCAGGTGAGCTTCAAGGAGCGCGACGTCGCCGACCTGCTGACCATGTACGGCGTGACCGACCCCGGCGACCGAGCGCGCCTGCTCGACCTGGCCAGGCAGGCCAACCAGCCGGGCTGGTGGCACAAGTACAACGACCTGCTGCCGAACTGGTTCGAGGTCTACATCGGCCTGGAGGGGGCGGCCTCGATCATCCGCACCTACGAGAACCAGTTCGTCCCCGGCCTGCTGCAGACGCCCGACTACGCGCGAGCGGTGATCTCGCTGGCCCACGACAAGGCGCCGAAGAGCGAGATGGAGCGCCGCGTCACGCTCCGGATGACCAGGCAGGAACGCCTCGGGGGCGAGCGGCCGGTCGCGCTGTGGGCGGTGCTCGACGAGGCGGTGCTGCGCCGCGCGCTGGGCGGGAACGAGACCATGCGTGGCCAGATCGGGCACCTCATCGAGGTCGCCGACCTGCCGAACGTGACGGTGCAGGTCATGCCGTTCGAGCGGGGCGGGCACGCGGCGGCCGGCGGCGCCTTCTCCATCCTGCGCTTTCCCGAGCCCGAGCTGCCCGACGTCGTCTACATGGAGCAGCTGTCGAGCGCGCTCTACCTGGACAAGCTGGGTGAGTCCGAGCACTACATGAAGGTCATGGACCGGCTCAGCGTGCAAGCGGACACTCCCGCCGAAAGTCGGCGCTTTCTGGAGCGACTGCGCAAGATCTTCTAGTTCGCGTATCCTCGTGCCCTGCAAGCACCGATGCACGTGCATTCGCACGCACGAGGAGGAACCATGGGGGAGATTCCCAACGGCATCGCCGCGAGCAGACTCGCGGTGGCCTGGCGCAAGGGCAGGCGCAGTAATCCGAACGGCAACTGCGTGGAGGTGGCCGCCCTGCCGACGGGCCAGTACGCGGTGCGGAACTCCCGCTTCCCCGACGATCCCGCGCTCGTCTACACCAAGGCGGAGATGACCGCGTTCGTGCTGGGCGCGAAGGACGGGGAGTTCGACGACCTGATCGCCTGAGGCGCGGCATCGTCACGCTGCCCTCGACGGGGGGAGTCGCGCGCCCTCTGTTGGGAGGGGGGATGTGATGCCGGCGACGCCCGTGGTGCTTGATGGTGCTTGATCAGGCAGTTGTCCCGACCGGGTTCGAGGTGGTCATCGGGACAACTGCGTGATCACGCTGCTGCTGGACGCTGCCGGGGTGGACCTCAGGCGGCGGAGATGCCTGCGCTGGCCGCGCGGCGCATGCGACGGCGGCGCTCGGAGGCGCGCTCGTCCTCGTTAAGACCGCCCCACGTGCCGTACTTCTCGGGCCGGGACAGCGCGTAGTCAAGGCACTCGGCGCGAACGGGGCACTGGGCGCAGATCGCCTTGGCCTTCCGCTCGCGAACGTCACGCTCGGGCTGCCGCTCGCCGTCGGGACCGAAGAAGAGCACGAGGTCCTCACCTCGGCACGCGGCATCATCCTGCCAACCCCAGCTGGGGCGCGGGCGGGCGATCTGCCGACGTACCTGAGACATGAGAAAACCACCTTCGTGAGAGGTATTTCAGTGATTGAGCCGCATTGGACGCTTTCGGCGTCACTGTTCCAACGCAGGGGTGTGCCGTGATGTTCCCGTGATCAGGCGAGAGCGGGCGTGGCGTACCGCACAGGCGCGAGCCTGTCCAGCGAGACCAGCCGGTAGGTCGTGATCGTCTCGGCGCAAGCCGTACCACACGGTGTTGGGAACACCGCTGGCTCAACCACAACCTGGAACCGGACGTCACCGCAGCGCACGAGGGCCTCGGTGACGTCGCCGTCCGACCTGGAGGATTCCACGGCCACTTCGCCGACCGACAGTTCACCCGTGTGGGCACGGGCGAAATGCTCGGCGGCCTGCAATGGCTCAGGGATGCCTGCGCGTCCCCGGTAACGGTCGAGAATCACCTCGCCGGACCGGTACGCGTTGACTGCTGCGATCGCAGCAGCCTGAGACATGCTGCCGTAGAAAATTCCGTGTGGCAAGCACACGAGGTTGGCGGCGTAGCGATCGCCGCCAACATGTGAGGTTTCCCACACTCTGTCCGGCAAAACTTCTGCCAGCCGTCGAGCGAGGGGTAGTCCAATGCGGGCGCAGCACGCATTGCGCTTGGCGTGCGTGCAGACCAGAAATACCGGCTCGTCTTCAAGTATGCAGGACTCTGGGACCACTCCGGCCACCACGGCGTCCAAGTCAAGATCGTCAGGACCTGCGATGACACCGCTGGCCAGCCAGGGGTTCTCGCCTGCCGCGTAGCCGACTAGCACACGGATGCGCTGGTCCCGCTGCCGGGTTCGGCGCCCTGGGCGGCGGATGAGCTGGGGTCTGATACCGCGTTCGGCGGCTCTTCGCACGAGTTCTGCGATCTCTTCAGGAAGTTCACAGTTTTCCAGGTGCGAGGCCCACGGGCCCTCGTGCTCGATGAGCAGCCACAGGCGGGCGCCGACCGTCGCGCTGGCGAGGGTCGGCACGTCGCCCGTGTGACAGCCGACCGGATGGTCGCACCCCTTGGCCATGCCCACCTTCCCCTTGATCCTTCTTCCTTAGGTAAGACTAACCTAACGGTTTGGGGAGTGTGCATGCGGCCGACACGCGCTCAGAGGGTCAGGGCGTGCCGGGCCGCCGCGAGCGCCGCCGCCCGGTCCTCGGGGACCAGCCCGATCCTGGTGCGCCGGTCGAGCAGGTCGGCCTCGTCCAGCGCGCCCTCGTGCCGGACCGCCCACACCAGTTCGCCGAGCGTACGGCCCGCGCCCACCGGCTCGGGATGCCGCTTCACCAGCTCGTGGACGGCCGCCGCCTCGCCGCCGTACCGAGCGACGAGGTCCGCGGGGCCGCCCGCGAGCCGGGCGCCGACCAGCGGCAGCCGATCCGACACGCACGGGCCCGCCGGCAGCGCCCGCCGCGAGACGGCCAGGTCCACGGCGTCCTGCGCCATCCGCCGGTAGGTGGTCAGCTTGCCGCCGGTGACGGTGACCACCCCGTCCGCCGACGTCAGCACCGCGTGCCGGCGGGACAGGTCGGCGGTGCGTCCCTCGGCCTCCAGGAGCGGCCTGAGACCCGCGTAGGCGCCCGCCACCGCGCCGCGGTCCACGGCGACCTCCAGGACCGCGTTCAGCACGCTCAGCAGCGCCGTGACGTCCTCTTCGGGCACCTCCGGCACGTCGGGGACCGGGCCGTCCACCGGCTCGTCGGTGAGACCGACGTAGACCCGCCCGTCGTGCTGGGGGAGGACCAGGGCGAACCGGTTGCTCTCGCCGGGTATGGGCACGTGAAGCCCGGCGCGCAGCCCGGGCAGCGTCTCGCCGCGCAGCACCAGATGGGTGCCGCGCGAGGGGCGCAGCCTGAGGTCGGGGTTGAGCAGGCCGGCCCACACGCCCGCCGCGTTGATCACCGCGCGGGCCCTGATCGTGAACGTCTCGCCGGTCAGCTCGTCGCGCACCTCGGCGCCGTCGCCGTGCAGTTCCAGGGCCCTGCACCTGGTCAGGATCCGGGCGCCGTGGCCGGCCGCCGTCCGGGCGATCGCCACCACCAGGCGGGCGTCGTCGACGAGCCTGCCGTCCCACGACAGCAGCGCCCCGCGCAGGCCGTCGCCGCGCAGGGGCGGCGCCAGCTCCCGCGCCTTGGCGGAGGGCAGCCGCGACGGCCCCGGCAGCAGCCCGCGCGGCGTGCGCGCGGCCACGCGCAGCGCGTCGCCCATCCGGTAGCCGGTCATGACCAGCGCGGCCTGCGCCCGCGAGACCGCCGGGGTGAGCGGCAGCAGGTACGGCGCGGCCCTCACCAGATGCGGCGCGGTGCGGGTGAGCAGGATGCCGCGCTCGACCGCGCTCTCGCGGGCCACCCCCACCTGGCCCTTGGCGAGATAGCGCAGCCCGCCGTGGATCATCTTCGAGCTCCACCTCGAGGTGCCGAAGGCCAGGTCGTGGGCGTCGATCGCGGCCACCGTGAGTCCGCGGGAGGCGGCGTCGAGCGCCACGCCCGCCCCCGTGGCGCCGAGCCCCACGACCAGCACGTCGACGGTCTCGTGGCGGACCCGCTCCAGCTCGGCGAGCCTGCGCGCGGCGGTCAGGGAGGTGTTCGTCGCGGGTGTCATGCCAGATACCTCTCCAGGAGGGTCGTCAGTTCGGCGTCGAGGGCGTCGGGGTCGCCCATGGTGTGGGCCGACAGCAGGAATGACTGGGCGGTCAGCAGCACGGCGCGGGCCCGCGCCGGGCTCATGCTCCGCTCCAGGACCTCGAGGATCGCGTCGTGGCTGGCGCCCCTGCGCACGGTCAGGTACGGCAGCAGCAGTTCGGGGTCGACCTCGACGATCTTCCGCCACAGCGGGTGCTCCCGCAGCGTCCGCACGCCCTTGACCACGGCCGGCACGGGATCGCTCAGGTCGAGCTCGGCCACCACGCGCAGCCACTCGCGGGTCATCAGATCCGCCACCAGGCTGCCCACGTCGGGCCAGCCGCGATAGATGGTCATCCGCGACACCCCGGCCCGCCGGGCCACGTCGGTCAGCGTCGTGCGCCGCACCCCGTAGGCCAGCACGCAGGCACGGGCGGCGTCCAGTACGACGTCATTGTGACGAATTGCCGTCATGTGTCACAGTGTAAGGCGTGGAGAACGAACCGATGCTGTGGAGCGGCTGGGGCGACCCCGCCAAGGCCCGCGAGCTGCCCGACCAGATCCGCAGGCTCCTGCACGACCTCATGGGGGTGAGCGCGCCCGCGCCCGCCGTGGCCATCGACGAGGTGAAGCTCCCGCCGGCCTCGCTGCCCGGCGCGGCGCTGGCCGAGCTGCGGGAGGCGGTGGGAGCGGCCCACGTGCGCGACGACCACGAGGCCAGGGTCCGGCACACCCGCGGCAAGTCCACCCCCGACCTGCTGCGCATACGGGCCGGCGACGGCTCGGACGCCCCCGGCGCGGTCGTCCTGCCTGGCTCGCACGAGGAGGTGCTGCGCGTCCTCGAGGTGTGCGGGCGACACGGCGTGGCGGTCGTCCCCTTCGGCGGCGGCACCTCGGTCGTCGGCGGCGTGACAGGCGGCGTGACGGGCGACGTGACGGGCGGCGGCGTGATCGCCCTCGACCTGGCCAGGCTCGACCGGCTGGTGTCGGTCGACACCGAGTCGATGGTCGCCGAGCTGGAGCCCGGCCTGCGCGCGCCCGACGCCGAGCGGCTGCTGGGCGAGCACGGGCTCACGCTGGGGCACTTCCCCCAGTCCTACGAGTACGCCACGCTCGGCGGCTTCGCCGCCGCCAGGTCCAGCGGGCAGGCCTCGGCCGGGTACGGGCGCTTCGACGACATGGTCGTGGGCATGACCGTGGCCACCCCCACCGGGACGCTCGACCTCGGCCGGGCGCCCAAGTCCGGTGCGGGCCCCGACCTGCGCCAGCTGGTCCTCGGCTCGGAGGGCGCCTTCGGCGTCATCACCTCGCTGCGGCTGCGGGTGCGCAGGATCCCGGCCGAGACGGTCTACGAGGGCTGGCGGTTCGAGTCGTTCGCCGCCGGCTCGGCGGCGATGCGCGCCCTCGCGCAGGCGGGGTCGCTGCCCACCGTGCTGCGGCTGTCCGACGAGACCGAGACGATGATCGGCCTGGCCAAGCCCGAGGCCATCGGCTCCGGCGACGCGGGCTGCCTGCTGATCGCCGGCCACGAGAAGGACCGGCAGCCTGCGGCGGCCGTGCTGGCCCAAGCGGGCGGCACCTACCTGGGCGCCGAGCCGGGGCAGGCCTGGGCGCACGGCCGCTTCGCCGCGCCGTACCTGCGGGACTCGCTCCTGGCCGCCGGCGCCACCGTCGAGACGCTGGAGACCGCGACCTTCTGGGCGAACCTGCCCAGGCTCTACGACGCGGTACGGCTGGCGCTGCTCGGCGCGCTCGGCACGCCGCTGGTCATGTGCCACATCTCGCACGTCTACGAGACCGGCGCGTCGCTGTACTTCACCGTGGTGACCGGCCACGGCCTGGCCGCATGGGAGAGCGCCAAGCGGGAGGTCAACGCCGCGATCGTCGCCGCCGGCGGCACCATCTCGCACCACCACGGCGTCGGCAGGGACCACCGGGAGGCCTACGCGGAGGAGATCGGCCCGCTCGGCGTGGAGATCCTGCGCGCGGTCAAGGAGCGCCTCGACCCCGCCGGGATCATGAACCCCGGCGTGCTCATTCCTTCTCCGCCTCGACCAGCAGGATGAACGCCTCCTCCTTCCGGCCGAGCGCCGTCAGCACCTCGGCGGTGCAGCCCAGCGCCATGACCAGCGGCGCGCCGCCGAGGCTCCTGGCCAGCTCCAGCGCCTCCTCCGCCAGCGGCAGCGCCCTGGCCGGCCGGCCGCGCGACATCAGCAGCCCGCAGCCCGCCCGTAGCGCCCTGACCAGCAGCCCCGTGTGCGTGACGGGATCGCGGGCCGCCAGTGCGCGCGCGCCCGCGATCGCCCTTTCCGTCGTTCTCATCGCCGCACCGCCGAACCCCCGCTGCGTCGCGGCATAGGCGAGCAGGCCCTCGACGGCGTCGGCGCTGATCCCATCCCCTGAACCGGTGCGGGCCATCCCCAGCCCCCCGCAGCATCGACAACCGCTTGCTTGGGGGTGAAGGCTACCGCACGTGGTCGCCTGATGACAGCTTCATGAGATCAGGTAAACATATGACCATGGTCGACGTCGCCGCAGAGCGTGGAAAGCGGTCCTCCTCCCGCACCTCGGAGGAGGGCGCCGGATGGCGGTGCCAGCAGATCGGAACCTACCGTGACCTGCGCCCGGACAACGACACCTTCTCCTGGCTCAACCCCCGGACCCTCTGGCGTTCGCGCAACGAGATCCTCGCCGGCCTGTTCGGCGACCCCTCGGGAGAGGTACGGCGGCGCTGGGTCGAGGCGCAGCGGCGGCGGGGCGTCGACGCCGACCTCAGGATCAGGCCGGGGCTCGGCAAGCGCTTCGGCTTCCTGCTCTTAGGTGATCCCGGCGAGGGCGACGCCTCCCAGTACGCGGTGGTGCCGGGGATGCTCGAGGTCGGCCGGGACACCTCCTTCGCCGTCATCGCCAGCGACGTGATCTATCCGACGGGCGCGGGCAACGAGTACCCGAACAAGTTCTTCCGGCCCTACAAGGACTACCCGGCGCCCGTCTACGCCGTTCCCGGCAACCACGACTGGTACGACGGGCTGGGCGGGTTCATGCGCGTCTTCTGCGACGCGCCGCCGCTGAAGCCCCGGCCGGACCGGGGCCCGCGCGGCCTGCTGTGGCGCAAGCCCGAGCCGATCGACGAGGCGGCGCTGGCCGCGGCCCGCCGGCTGCGCGGCGCGCCGGAGCAGCAGGCCCTCCAGCCGGCCTCCTACTGGGCGATCGAGAGCGAGAGCCTGCTGATCGTCGGCATCGACACCGGGATCCGCGGACTGATCGACAAGGACCAGGTCGCGTGGCTGCGCAGGACCTCCCTGGACCCGCGGCCCAAGATCCTGGTCACCGGCAAGCCGATCTACACCCGCAACGTCTACAAGCCCTCGCCGCTGGAGGGCGGTGGGACGATCGACGACATCGTCCGCGACCCCGCGCACCGCTACGTCGCGGCCATCGGCGGCGACGTGCACAACTACCAGCGTTACCCGGTCAGGGTGGGGGACCGGGTGATCCAGTACGTCGTCGCGGGCGGGTCGGGCGCGTTCATGCACGCCACCCACACCATCGAGCGGGTGGACGTGGCCGGCGTGCACGAGGACGACTTCAGGTGCTACCCGCTGCGGGGCGACTCGCTGTCGTTCTACAGCCAGCTGTACGCCAGGCGGCTGCGCATGCGGTGGCTGTACCTGACCCCGGCCGAGGCGGCCTGCATCATGGCCGACCGCGTCAAGAACACCCCGGTCAGGCCGATCCGCCCCGAGGTGACGATCACCCGGCGGATGCGGTGGGCGGCGCGCGTCCTCGGCGCCTGGCCGATGCCGCTGCGGCTGCCGGTGGGCAGGACCTTCCACCGGTCGCTGTCGGAGCTGTCCGACTGGGACACCCCGCCGTTCTTCAAGAGCTTCCTGCACCTGGACGTGACGCCCGAGGCGCTGACGCTGCGCTGCTTCGCGGCCACGGGGTGCCTGCCACAGGAGCTCGACCCGCCGCTGGAGGACGAGGTGACCATCCCCCTGACCCCGTGACCCCGTGACCCCGCTCTACGACCCCGCGACCCGGTGACCTTCTGCTACCCCGTGACCCCGACCTCCTGGCCTTGCGACCGAGACCTCGTGACCTCCTGGGAGGCGCGGGAGAACTGTCGGTACGGCCTGGCAGGCTGGAGGCGTGTACGTCGCCCTGACCCCTGACTCCTCGGGCGGCGGGACGCTGCGCCCGATCGAGGGCCGGGCCCGCCGCGTCGCCGACCTCGCCGCCGCCGTCGGCGAGCTGGAGCCGGGCCGCCCCCGCTGGGTCTGGGCCGACGCGCGGCAGGTCTACCCGGCGCTGCTGGCGGCGGGCGTGCGGGTGGCGCGCTGCCACGACCTGGCGCTGACCGAGGGGCTGCTGCTCGCCCACGAGGGCAGGTACGGCGAGCCGCGCTCGGCCGAGGCCGCCCACGCCAGGCTCCACGGGCTCCCGGTGCCCGACGACGGCGGCGGGCCCGCGGCCAGGCAGGACACCCTGTTCGAGCCGGAGCGGGCCGAGCTCGGCGCCGACGCGCTGGCCGAGGTGCTGCACGACCAGCTGGCCAGGATCGAGGCGCTGCCCGACCCCGGCCGCTTCCGGCTGCTGGTCGCCGCCGAGTCGGCAGGGGCGCTGGTCGCCGCCGAGCTCGGCCACGACGGCATGCCGTGGCGCAGAGACGTGCACGACGACCTGCTCACCGAACTGCTCGGCCCGCGGCCCGTCCACGGCATGCGGCCCGCCAAGCTGCAGGCGCTGGCCGACCAGGTGTCGGCCGCCTTCGGCCATCCGGTCAACCCCGACTCCGTGCAGCAGCTGGTCAAGGCGTTCAAGACGGCGGGCGTGGCGGTCAAGACCACCAGGTCGTGGGAGCTGAAGAAGATCGAGCATCCCGCCGTCGCGCCGCTGCTGGCCTACAAGGAGCTGGCCAGGCTCCACAGCTTCCACGGCTGGGCGTGGGCCGACCAGTGGGTGCGCGACGGGCGTTTCAGGGCCGAGTACGTCGTGGGCGGCGTGGTCTCCGGCCGCTGGGCCACCAGCGGCGGAGGGGCGTTGCAGATCCCCAAGGTGATGCGCAGGGTCGTGCTGGCCGACGAGGGGTGGGCGCTGATCGTGGCCGACGCCGCCCAGCTGGAGCCGCGGGTGCTGGCCGCCATGGCGGGCGACAGGGGCCTGGCCACCGCCGCCGGCGAGATCGACCTCTACTCCGCGCTGGCCAAGGCCTTCGGCGGCGAGCGCGACCACGCCAAGATCGCGATGCTGTCCGCCATGTACGGCGGCACCAGCGGCGACGCGCCCAAGCTGCTGGCCGTGATGCGGGAGCGCTTCCCGCTCGCCTACCGGTTCGTGGAGGACGCGGCCAAGGCGGGGGAGGAGGGCAAGCTCGTCAGGTCGTGGCTGGGCCGTACCAGCCCGCCGCCGTCCCAGCGGTGGAAGCAGCTCGTCTCGGGGCCCGACGGGGCGCGTGCGGCCCGCGACCGGGGGCGCTTCACCCGCAACTTCGTCGTCCAGGCCACGGCGGCCGAGTGGGCGCTGGCCCTGCTGGCGGTGCTGCGCGGGCTGCTGCCGGAGCCGGCCAGGCTGGTGTTCTTCCAGCACGACGAGGTGATGGTGCACTGCCCGCTCGACCAGGCCGAGCAGGTGAGCGCCGCCGTGGCCGCGGCCGCCGCCGAGGCGACACGGCTGCTGTTCGGGGCGACGCCGGTGCGCTTCCCGATGGAGACGGTGACCGTCTCCTGCTACGCCGACGCCAAGTGAGCGTCAGGCCGCGGGTGCCGCCTGACCCGGCCGTCCGCGCAGCACCAACCAGCCGCCCGTGATCGTGACCATGACGCCGACGACCAGACCGAGCACGCCGTACGACAGCGCCCCCACGATCGCGCCCGCGACGATCGTGCCGGTCGCGCCGCAGACGTTCATCAGCAGGTCCGACAGGCCCTGCACGGCGGGACGGCGTTCGATCGCCACCGACTCCGACAGCATGGCCGAGCCCGCCACCAGCCCGCACGACCAGCCCACCCCCAGCAGGACGAGCCCCACGGTGACCTGGCCGACGCCGTGCCGGCCCGCCGTACCGGCGAGTGCCGCCGCGGCCAGCAGCAGCGCCATGCCGAGCACCAGCACGGGCACCTTGCCCAGCCGGTCGGCGAGCCAGCCGACCACCGGCGACAGCATGAACATGCCCGCGATGTGCAGGCTGAGCACCAGCCCGATGACCTCCAGGTCGGCGCCCCCGTGGTCCAGGTGGACGGGCGTCATCGACATCACCGACACCATCGCGGTGTGGCTGACGGCGATCGCGAGCAGCGCCCTGCGCGCGGTGGGGGTGGCGCGCAGGGTGTCCCAGGCGTCCCTGATCGTCCTGGATCCCGCCATGGACGGTGTGTCGGTGCCGCTCAGCTGCCTGGCGAGCGTCAGCGGGTCGGGGCGCAGGCCCACCACGACGATCAGCAACGCCACGGCGAAGGAGAGCGCGGCGACCGCGAACGGCCCTGCCGCGGGCACCAGCCCCAGGTCCCTGCCGATCGAGTCGGCCGGCCCGGCCAGGTTGGGACCGGCCACCGAGCCGATGGTCGCGGCCCACACCACCAGCGACAGGTGCCGGGCGGCGTGCCCCTGCGGTGAAAGGTCGGTGGCCGAGTAGCGGGCGGCGAGGTTGCCCGCGCTGCCGCCGCCGACCAGGACCAGCCCCGCGAGCAGCAGCGGCCACGAGCCGACGGTGATCGCCAGCACCGAGATCAGGCACCCGGTCAGCGCCGCCAGGTACGCGAGGCCGAGCCCGGCCCTGCGCCCGCCCTTGCCCGACACCTTCGCCGCCGGAAGCGCCAGCAGCGCCGCGCCGAGGACGGTGGCCGTGCCGGCCAGTCCGCTGACCGCCTCGGAGCCCGACAGCCGGAAGACGACGAGCGAGCTGAGCGCCAGCCCGACGGCCACGCCGACGCCTCCGGTGATCTGGGCGGCGGAGAGCACGGCGAGGGTACGGCGCTGCACGCCCTGTACTGACGACACTGACGGTTTTGTCGGGCTGGTGGTCACCGGTGAAGTGTCGCATAACCTCCAACATCATCCCAAAGCGGACGATCTGGCGGGGCGGGGGGCCGGGACGCCCGGCCGCGGGCGGGGCGGGAGGTGGTCGGCCGCGGGTCGGCCGGGAGGTGACCGGGCAGTCCGGAGGCGGTCGGGAGGCGATCAGGAGGCGGTCACGGGGTCGCCGGCGCGGATCACGCCGGGACCGTCGGGGATGAGGTTGACCGCGAACAGCAGCTTCCTGTCGATCTTGCGATGCTTGCCGAGCGTGCGCAGCGGCTCCTTGCCTTTCTCCAGGGTGTCGGGGTCGATCGTGGTCAGGACGCACCTGGCGCACGGCTTGGTCACGCGGAAGTCCACCTCGCCGATGCGCACCCGCTTCCAGCCGTCCTCGACGAACGGCGCCTCGGCACCCGAGACGACCACGTTCGGCCGGAACCTGGTCATGGGCAACGGCGCGGGCGGCTCCTCGCCGCGTTCGACGGCCCCTTCGGCGATCCAGTCGTTCAGCTGGTCGAGGGAGGCGATCGAGGCCAGCAGCAACGGGTAGCCGTCGGCGAGGGAGACCCGGTCCTCGGGCGTGCCGTACTCGGGGTTCACCGGACGGCGGGTCGGATCGTCCAGCCACATGAGTCGCACAGGCCTGTCCACCAGGGCCGACAGCCACGCGGCCGCGTCGTCGCCGCAGTCGGTGAGCTTGACGCGGGTGCGCCACACCTGCGTGTCGCTCAGCTCGGCGGTGGGGGTCACCAGCAGCGGCGGGCGGTGGGGGCCGGTGAGCGTGAGGCGGCCGCCGGACAGTTCGGCCCTGCACGCCAGCAGCCTGGGCTCCTCCCTGGCGGTCAACATCCCTCCGTCGGGGGTGGCGACCATGTAGCGGCGGTCGTCCTTCAGACCCCATGGCTCCACCTCGGCCTCGGTGACATCGTGGCCTCGGGTGGACTTGACCGGATAGAAATGGATGCTCGCCAGCTTCATGGCGTGACGGTAGCGCACCGGCGGACGCGCCACGGTGCCCGCCCCTGCCGCTGCGCGGGTCGGGCAGCAGCAGGGGAGGCCCCGCTGTCTCCGGGCCCGGGAGCACGGGGCGCCGCCTGCCGGGACAGCGGCTCGGGGCCTGCTCACTCCGGGCCCCGCTGTCTTCGCGTCTGGGAACGCGGGGCGTCTGCCGGGACAGCAGCCCCGGGGGTGGGGGCGGGTCAGGAGGTGGGGCGGAAGGTGTCCAGGAAGATCCTGCGGGTCTGGGCCTGGTCGTCCCACTGCAGCTGCGGCATGGTGAAGGTGATCTTGAAGGCGTCCCTGTCGTCCAGCGTGACGTAGCGGGTCAGCGCCTGCATCGGCACCCCGTTGCCCTGCGTGTACTGGTACTCCCAGTCGGCCGCCTTCCACGAACGGTACTTCACCTGCTGCAGCTGGACCTGGATGTATCCGTCGACCCCGCCGTCGGCCTCCTCGCCGGTCAGCTCGGCCAGGCCGCCGTCCTCCTGTGGCGAGACCTGCTCGACGGCGATCTTCATGCCGGAGTCCTTGGGGCCGGTGAAGATCGCCTCCCCGCCCGACGCGGACAGCTTCCACGCCTCGGGTACGGCCGCGGTGAAGCCCTCGGGGGTGTGCTCCTTGAACCCGTCGGGAACGGCCACGGCCGCCATCGGCTGCTTGACCGGCTCGGAGGCGGCCGGGGTGGCATTGGCGACGCCAGGCTCGGACGGGGAGCCGCCCGAGGTGAGGAAGAAGACCGTGGCCGCGGTGACGCCGAGGGTGGCGACGACGGTGAGGATCAGGCGCGGGGTGGGACGCCCACCGCGCATCCACCCGCCGCCGTCGGTGCTCCTCCTGCGGCCGGTGGCCGGGCGGTCGCGGCGGTCGCGGGCGCCGGGGCGGGGCTTCTCATCCTGGGACAGCGGCCACGGGGCCTGGGTGGCCGAGTCGGGGCGCAGGCCGTCGGTCAGCGGCAGGATCGGCGGCGGCTCCGCGCCACCGCTCGCCGGAGCGGCCGACACCGGAAACCCGCCCGACCCCGAGTGCGGAAACCCCGCCGACCCCGAGTTCGGAGCCCCGCCCGACCCGGAGACCGCGAACCCGCCTGATCCTGGGGTGGGGAAGCCGCCTGATCCTGGGGTGGGGAAGCCGCCCGATTCTGAGGTGGGGAAGCCGCCTGATCCTGAGATGGGAAACCCACCTGAACCTGAGGTGGGGAAGCCGCCGGACGCCGATGCCTGATGCGCGCCCGAGCCCGGGGCGGGCGACGTGCCGGACCCCGACGGGGGCGGGGTGGGGTAGGGATCGGAGGAACCGCGCGGCACCTCATGGCCGCGGGGGTCCGACGAGCTCCGCGGCGCGTCGTACCCTCGCGATCCCGGCGCGCCGCCCAGGGAGTCGTACCGGTGCGGTCCTGAGGCACCTCCCAGGGAGTCGTACCTGTCCGACCCCGAGGGCCCGCCCAATGAGCTGTACCCGTGCGATCCTGCAGGTCCGCCCAACGCGTCGTAGCCGGGCGACCCCGCAGGTCCGCCCAGTGCGTCGTAGCCGGGTGACTCCGCAGGTCCGCCGAGCGCGTCGTACCCGGATGACCCCGCGGGGTGGCTCGGCGCGTCGTACCGGTGGGGGCCTGGCGCGCCGCCCTGCGTGTCGAACCGGTGCGGTCCCGAGGGGCCGCCCAGGGAGTCGTGGCCGCCCGGCGAGTCGTACGGTCCCTGACCGCCCGCCGCGTCGGAACCGCCCGTCGAATCGAAACCGCTCGTCGAGTCGTAACCGCTCATCGAGTCAAAACCACTCTTCACATCGGAACCACTGCTCGAACCGCCCGGCGGGCCGTCCACCGCCGGGTCGTAGGGAACCCGCACCGGCCCCGAGGGCGTCTCGACGATCCGCGAGGGCAACGGCCCCGACGGAGGGTCGAGCGGCGGCAGCAGGTG
This sequence comes from Nonomuraea sp. NPDC003754, assembly GCF_053605785.1. Taxonomy (NCBI): domain Bacteria; kingdom Bacillati; phylum Actinomycetota; class Actinomycetes; order Streptosporangiales; family Streptosporangiaceae; genus Nonomuraea; species Nonomuraea sp. NPDC003754. The sequence goes on along the minus strand of NZ_JBSGJX010000012.1, from coordinate 49,328 downwards.
CGCGGGAGTCGAGTCCGACGGCGTCGGGATGGGCCCCGCCGATCGCGCGGCCCCGCCGCCGTGGCTGGCCAGGATCCGTTCGAGCAGGCCGGCGACCTGGGCCGCGTTCATCCGCTCGGCGGGGTTCTTGCGCAGCAGCCCCTCGATGACCGGCAGCATGGCCCCGGCCCGCTGCGGCTTGACCGGCTCGTGCGTCAGCACCGCGCCGAGCACGGCGATAGCGTCGGGCCCCTCGTACGGCGGCCGCCCCTCCACGGCCGCGTAGAGGGTGGCGCCGAAGGACCACAGGTCGGCCGCCTGCGTGATGGGCTGTCCCGACAGCCGTTCCGGCGGGACGTAGGCGGGCGAGCCCATGAGCAGGCCGGTCTGCGTGATGGACACGTCGCCTTCGATGGCCGCGATGCCGAAGTCGGTCAGCACGACCCGGTCGGCGGTGAGCAGGACGTTGCCGGGTTTGACGTCGCGGTGCAGGATCCCGGCCGCGTGCGCGTGCCGGAGCGCGTCGAGCACCCTGATGCCGATCTCGGCGGCCTGGACGACGGGCAGCGGGCCGCTCCGCCGTACGGCCTGCTCCAGCGACCACGCGCGGACCAGTTCCATCACGATCCACGGCCGGCCGTCCTCCTCGACCACGTCGTGGACGGTCACGATCCCGGGGTGGCCGAGCCGCGCGGCCGAGCGGGCCTCGCGCATCATGCGCCGGTGCGCCACCTGCTTGCCGGCCTGGTCGAGCCCGTAGGGAAGGATCAGCTCCTTCACCGCGACGGGCCGGTCGAGCAGCACGTCGTGCGCGTGCCACACCATGCCCATGCCGCCTCTGCCCACGGGTGACAGCAGCTTGTACCTGCGACCGATGAGACGACCCCGGCTCTCGGCGCCCCCCGGCGCACCAGGTCCCTCGGCAGGGACCTTTCCGAGCAAGCGGTCAGACATCTCCCGCCCCCTACCTATTTCCCCTACGCCGAATTGCGAGGTTCGCCACCATATCGGCATGCGATTAGTAAACGGAAGTCGACACGCGATCAACGTAATCAAACGGTCGGCAATGGGCGGGTGACCAGCGAGAATACGGAAACTGCTAATTGATCACTTATCGAATGCGAGTGCGTTGAGCGCGGCAATGAAGGCTTCGGCGGGCGGGCTCACCAGCCCCGCGCCGACCTGTCCCGTTCCCGCGACCTTGCCGGCGATACCGGTGTTGACGACGGGCAGCAGCCCGGTCCTGGCCACCAGGACCACGTCGATGCCGACGGGCGTGCCGCGGAAGCCGAGCCCGGGGATCTGGTAGGCGGGATGCTCGGCGAGCGTGATCTCGTACATCGAGCGGGTGGCCGTGATCGCGTCGCCCACCTCGCCGCCGACGAACCTGACGATGGCGGGCGCCGCGGCCATGGCGAAGCCGCCCAGGCCCGAGGTCTCGGTGATCGTCGAGTCGCCGATGTCGGGGTTGGCGTCGTCGGGACCGTACGCGCCGAGGTAGAGGCCGTCGGGGACGCCCGCGGGCCCGGTGAACCAGCGGTCGCCCAGCCCGGAGACCTGCACGCCGAAGTCGGTGCCGTTGCGGGCCATGGCCACCACCAGCGACGAGCCGGGCACGCCGCGGGCGGCGTCGGTGCTGACCTTGCCGGCGGCCATGGCCGGGTTGAGGAAGAAGTGGTCGTTGCCGGCGGCGAAGCGCAGCACCTCGGCGGCGCGCGCGGGGGCCGCCTCGACCAGCGCGGGCGCCAGCTCGCGCAGGAACAGCGAGGTGGCGGCGCGGTTGCGGTTGTGCAGCTCGTCGCCCATCTGCAGCGCCTGCGCGATCATCGCGCGCAGGTCGACGGGGCCGCTGATCCGCAGCGCGTCGCGCAGGGCGGGGCCGAGCACCTCGCCCATCCAGCGCAGCCGGTCGAGCACCTCGGGGCCGTAGGCGCCGTAGCGGAGCACCTTGCCCAGGCCCTCGTTGAGGGAGCAGTAGGCGGTGCCGCCGTGCTCGGCGTCACGCACCTCGAACAGCCACATCGACGGGCTGACCACGCCCGCCATCGGGCCGACCGTGCGGTGGTGGTGGCAGGAGTCGAGGGTGACCTCGCCGGCCGCGAGGCTGCGCTCGGCCTCCTCGACCGTGGCGGCCAGGCCCTCCAGGAGCATCGCGCCGATCAGCGCGCCGCGCAGCGGGCCCGAGGCGCGCTCCCAGGTGATGGGCGGCCCCGCGTGCAGGAAGGTCCCGCGGGGCAGGCCCAGCGCGTCGGCGGCCGGCCGTACGTCGACCAGCTGGGGGCGGGCGCTCAGCAGGCGGGCGACGGCCGCCTCGTTGGCGGCGGCCCTGCGCGGGTCGGCCAGCACCCTGGCCAGCGCGTCGGCGGTGCCGGGCAGCGGCGGCCGCCAGTCGACGGCGGTCCTGGGCACGGCCTGGGCGTCCAGCGCCTGGCCGAGCAGGTCGGCGCCGACGGTGACGACGTGCGGATCGACGGGCAGCAGGCTCACGTGTCGCTCCCTGCGGCGTGCCGGGCGGCGTGGGCGTTGGAGGTGAAGACCGACGCGCCCGCCTCGTGCAGCGCGGCGGCCTGGCGGAGCAGCCCCTGCGGGTCGTTCTCGGTGCCGACCAGGGCGACCACCACCTGGACGCCCCTGCCCACCGCGGCCTCGATCGCCGGGGCGAGCCGCAGCGCCGGGTCGGGGTCGGCGCCGTGGCCGAGCACCACGTCCATCAGCGCCACCTCACCGGGTCGCACCTTGGCGAGGGCTTCCAGCCTGAGCGTCGGGTCGATCATCGGGTGCGCCCTGCCCCGCGTGAAGACGTCGTCGCCGTAGTCGACGAAGCCGCCGGGCGTGATCAGCGACGCCTCGGTGCACAGCGTGCCGCCGGAGTACAGGCCCCTCACCGGGCCGCGCGCGACCGGTCTGCTCCAGGACGGCCAGGCGGGCGGCGTGCGGCCGAGCGCCTCCAGCGCGCTCTCCGCGGCCGAGGTGAGGTCGCCGCCCGAGGTGCCCAGCAGCGCCTGGACGACGGGCGTGCGCAGCTTCTCCACGACCTCCTGGACGGCCCGCGCCACCTCGGGCGCGGGCGGCTTGGAGATGAGCACGATCAGCTCGGTGGCCGGATCGTCGTCCAGCCGGCGCAGCGCCCGCATCGCCGACAGTCCGCCCACCTGGGCCGACAGGTCCCGGCTGCCCACCCCGAGCACGTGGCTGACGCCCACGCTCGCCAGATCGAGCAGGGAGGTCACCTGCTGGGCCCCGGTGCCGGAGGCGGCCACGACGCCGACGGGCCCTGGGCGCAGCACGTTGGCGAATCCGAGCCCCGCCCCGCCGATCACCGCGGTGCCGCAGTCGGGACCCATGACCAGCCCGCCGCGCTCCTCGGCCAGCCGCTTGAGCAGCACCTCCTGCTCCGCCGGCACGTTGTCGCTGAAGATCATCACCGGCACGCCGGCCTCGACGGCGTCGAGCGCCTCGGCGAAGGCGTGCTCGCCCGGCACCGAGACCAGCACGAGGTCGGCCGCGCTTGCCCTGATCGCCGAGCGGGTCGTGCGCGGCGGGACGTCGGAGGCGTGGGCGGGCAAGCGGCCCGACAGCTCCGTCAGCAGGCGGTCGAGCTCGCCTGACGCGGCCGCCACGTCCTGGGCCCTGATCGCCACCAGCAGCTCGGCCGCGGCCGGCGCGGCGGCGGGAACCTCGAAGCCCAGCTCCCTGGCCAGGTCGAGGTTGAGGGGTGTGGCCATCGCGATGACGGCCACGTCCACGCCCGGCATGGCCGACAGCGACTGGCTGACCCGCATCAGGCTCACCGAGTCGTGGTAGACGCCGGCGACCAGTTTCACCAGGGTGTTCATGGGGCCGCTCCGAGGGCCAGCACCGCGTCCAGACCGATGCGCACGCCCTGGGCCAGATCGGCGCCCGAGGTGTGGCCCAGGCGCAGCAGCCGCCTCAGCGCGGGCTCGAGCGGCTGCAGGCCGGCGATGCCGCGAAGGACGCCCGTCACCTCGGGGCTGGCCTCGCCTCTGGCGGCGCAGTGCAGGAGGGTCGCCGAGATCGGCGTGGTACGGGTGCCGGCGTCGAAGGTGACGGCGGCGGCCAGCCAGTCGGCCAGCCACACCGCCCGCCCGACCCGCGCGGCCGCGCCCAGGTGGCGCAGCGCCACCAGCAGGCCGGCCAGCACGTCGTCGCCGCTCGGCGTGAGGCCGGGGCCGAGCCCCACCAGCTGCTCGGCCGCGGTGACCGCGCGCACCAGCGACGCCTGCGCGCAGCCGGCCGCCAGCTGGGAGATGGCGGCGTTGCCCTCCAGCCCGGGTCTTCTGGCCGTCTGCGGCGACATCGCGGGTACGGCCCCGGCCAGCCGTCCGAGCTCCACGGGCGGCAGCGGAGGCGCCGGATCCCACCAGCGCCGCGCCTTCACCCGGTAGCGGCCGACCTCGATGACCCCGTCACCCACGACCGCCTCGTCGCCCACGCTCACCCGGGGCAGCTCGCCGGCCAGCACCACCGCGTTCGGCAGCCTGGTCGCCTCGCCGGTCACCATCGCGATCACCGAGGGCTCCAGCTGGGTCCGCACCTCCAGGTACACCCCCACCGGCACCGTCGCCAGCACGCGGGCGGGCATCCTGGCCGACTCCAGCACAGGGCGCACGGCCGCGCTGGCCGCCCCGGTGAGGTGGATGCGCGGCTGGACCCGTCTCTGCGTGCCGAGCGTCATGGACCCGACGGTAGAGCGGCCCCCCACACCTCCGTACGGAGAAATGTGCCAACACTCCATCAAAAGGTTGGCTCTTCCTGACACACAGGGTCATCGGTAACAATCGCCTCATGGAGCCACCTGTCCGCCTGGCCAGCACCGGAACGATCATCCACGGCGTTTCGGTGGGCGAGGTGCTGGGCGTCTCCACGCTGGCGAAGGCCAGACTGATCGCGGGGAAGGCGGGCCTCGACCGGATCGTCCAGCGGCTCAACGTGATGGAGGTCCCCGACGTCCTGGCCTGGGTCAAGCCGCACGAGTTGCTGCTCACCACCGGCTACCCGCTGCGCAACACCCCCCAGTCGCTCGACCGCCTGGTCGCCGACCTCGACGAGCGCGGCCTGGCCGCGCTGGCCATCAAGCTCGGCCGCTACCTGGACGAGCTGCCCGACGAGATGGTCGCCCAGGCCGACAGGCTCGGCTTCCCGCTGATCCTGCTGCCCAACGACGTCGGCTTCGACGACATCCTCAACCAGGTGCTCACCGACATCCTCAACCGGCAGGCGGCCGTGCTCGTCCGCGCGGAGGAGGCGCACCGGGCGCTGGTGCAGGTGGTGCTGGCCGGCGGCGGCCTCGGCGAGGTCACCGCCGAGGTCGCGGGGCTGCTGGACGTGGCCGTGGTCGCCGTCGACTGCGCGGGCAGGCTGCTGGCCGCCGCGGGGCCGCCCGAGCACGTGGCGGCCCTGCGCCGGCTGTCCGACCCCGCGGGCCGTACCGGGGACGATCCGGCGGGCCGTGCCAGGGGCGCCGATCTCGCGGGCCGTAGCGGCCACTACGCCTCCGTCCCTGTCGTGGCGGGCGGCCACCACCACGGCAGGATCCTCGCCCACAGCCCCGCGGGCATGATCCGCGACAGCGACATCGGCATCCTGGAACGTGCCGCCACCGTCGCCGCGCTCGTCATCACCCGGCAGGACGCGGTCAACGCGGTCGAGAGCAAGTACCGCGCCGACTTCCTTCGCGACGTCCTGACCGGCAGGGCGGGCTCGGCCGAGCGGATCGCCAACCGGTCGCGCGCCTTCGGCTGGGACCTCGAACGCCCCGTGACCGTCCTGGTCGCCGAGCTCGACCCGGAAGGCGACGAGCGCACCGCGCAGGACCGCCTGGTCACCTCGTGGACCTCCGCCATGCGCCGGCACGACCCGAACGGCGCGGTCGCCGGCTTCTCCCACGAGGTGGTCGCCGTCGTCGACGCCGCCGTGGACAGCGCGCGGGTGGCCAGGGACGCGGCCACGTCCTTCGCCGACGCCATCTCCGCCGGGACCTTCTCCACCGGCACCAGCCGTACCTGCCCAGGCGCCGACAGCCTGCCCGAGGCCTACAGCCAGGCGCTGAAGGCGGCCAGGGTCGGCCGCCAGCTGCACGGCCCCGGCGCGATCGCGCACTTCGACCAGCTCGGCGTCTACCGGCTGCTGTCGCTGGTCAACGACACCGCCGAGCTGCACGCCTTCGTGCGCGAGACGCTCGGAGCGCTGGCCACCGACGACGACAGCGACAACGCCGACCTGCGCAGGACGCTGCAGGTGCTGCTGGAGACGAACCTGAACGTCGCCGAGACGGCCAGGCGGCTGCACTTCCACTACAACACGCTGCGCTACCGCATCGGCAAGCTCGAACGGCTCCTCGGCAACTTCACCGAGGACCCCCACCTGCGCCTCAACCTGACCCTGGCCCTGCACGTGCTGCGCATGCGGGGCATCTAGGCTGGGGTGCGTGGATCTGGACTTCGAGCTCAACTCCGACTACATCCCGCTGTGCGACCTGCTGAAGTACTGCGGCGTCACCGAGACCGGCGGGATGGCCAAGCACCTGATCGCCGAGGGCATGGTGCTGGTCGACGGGGAGGTGGAGCTCCGCAAGACCTGCAAGATCAGGCCCGGTCAGGTGGTCAGCGGCGAGGGGTTCAGCATCCACGTCGCCTGATGACCGCCCGGCTTCCCACTGCCTCTAAGGTTCTCTCCGACATCACGTAGGAGACGTAACCGCAGGTTGGGAAGTGGTCCGATGGCATTGGGATGGAAGCTGCACGGCGAGGGGAAGGCGCCGGCGGCCGGTGAGGTGGTCAGGCCGGGCGAGCGTCTGACGTGGCCGCGCATGGTGGGGTTCGGCGCGCAGCACGTGATCGCGATGTTCGGCGCGACGTTCGTGTTCCCGCTGGTCATGGGCCTGGACGCGAACCTCGCCGTCATGATGTCGGGGGTCGCGACGATCCTCTTCCTGCTGATCGTGAAGGGGAGGATCCCGAGCTACGTCGGCTCGAGCGCGTCGTTCGTCGGCGCGGTGGTGGCCATCAGGGCCGCCGGCGGCGGCGACGGCACCGTGACCGGCGCGCTGCTGGCCGTCGGCGTGGTGCTCGGGCTGGCGGGCCTGGCGATCCACCTGCTGGGCGTGCGGATCATCAACAGGGTCTTCCCCCCGGTCGTCACCGGCGGGGTGGTCATGCTGATCGGGTTCGGCATGGCCTACGTGGCGGCCGACGTCTACTGGCCGCAGGACCCGTGGGTGGCCCTCATCACGATGATCGCCACGTTCGTGTTCGTCGGCGTCCTGCGCGGCTTCCTCGGCCGGATCGGCGTGCTGCTCGGGCTGGTCTTCGGGTTCGTCCTGTCCTGGGTGTGGGACCGCGTGGGCGGGCCGATCACCTCGCCAGGCGGCGACGGGAAGGTCACCGAGCACTTCAGGGTGAGCTTCGACCAGGTCGCCGCGGCCGACTGGATCGGGCTGCCGACGCTGCACGGCCCCGTGTTCGAGGTGTCGGCGATCGTGCTGGTGCTGCCGGTGGTCATCGCGCTGATCGCCGAGAACGTCGGCCACGTCAAGGCGGTCGGCGAGATGACCGGCACCGACGTCGACCCCTACCTGGGGCGGGCGGTCATGGCCGACGGCGTCGGCACGGTGGTCTCGACCGCGGTCGGCGGCCCGGCCACCACCACCTACGCGGAGAACATCGGCGTCATGGCGGCGACCAGGGTCTACTCCACGGCCGCCTACTACGTCGCGGCGGTGATCGCGATCCTGTTCGGGCTGTGCCCGAAGTTCGGCGCGCTGGTCGCCGCCACGCCCGGCGGCGTGCTCGGCGGCGTGACGACCATCCTGTACGGCATGATCGGCCTGCTCGGCGCCAAGATCTGGATCGAGAACAAGGTCGACCTCGACGACCCGGTCAACCTGGTGCCGGTCGGCGCCGGCGTCATCTGCGCGATCGGGCCCGTGGCCTTCCCCGTGACCGGCACCTTCGCCCTCAGCGGCATCGCCCTCGGCACCGTCGTCGTGCTGGCCGGCTACCACGCGCTGCGCGCCGTCAACAGGAACTGACCGCCCTGGTCGGGGGTGGGGGTCTGTGCCGCGGGGTACGGCGTGCGGTAGCGGTCGGTCGCCGGCGGCGCATGACCCGGCTTGCCGTACGAGATCCGGAACGTTGGCAGATCATGCCGGTGAACGCCCGCCGGAGACGTCCTAATGTGCCCGCAACGGCCTGCGGGGCGGCCACCGAACCGATGGAGCGCGAAACAGAGGGGCTCTCATGGTTTTGGGTTGGACCAAACACGGAGACGGCAAGCATCTGGGCCCCGGAGAGGTCGTCAAGCCTGACGAGCGCCTCTCCTGGCCCCGCATGGTGGGGTTCGGCGCGCAGCACGTGATCGCGATGTTCGGCGCGACGTTCGTGTTCCCGCTGGTCATGGGCCTCGACCCGAACGTCGCGATCATGATGTCCGGCGTCGCGACGATCCTCTTCCTGCTGATCGTCAAGGGGAAGATCCCCAGCTACCTCGGCACCAGCGCCTCCTTCGTCGGCGGCGTGCTGGCCATCAGGGCGGCCTTCGGCGGCGACACGCCGGCCGTCGACGCCATCGTGACCGGCGCCATCCTCGTCGCCGGGTTCGTGCTGTTCCTCGCGGGCGTGGCGATCCACGTGCTGGGCGTGGAGATCATCCACAAGATCTTCCCGCCGGTGGTCACCGGCGCGGTGGTCATGCTGATCGGCTTCGGGCTGGCGTTCGTCGTCGCCGACGTCTACTGGCCGCAGGACCAGTGGATCGCGATGATCACGATGGTGATCACCTTCGTGGTGATCGTCGCCTTCAAGGGGTTCATCGGCCGCATCGGCATCCTCATCGGGCTGATCGCGGGGTTCGCGCTGTCCTGGGCGGCCGACCGGATCTTCGGCGACATCACCGCCTTCAACGCCGCCACCAGCAAGATCGACACCCATCCCCGGCTCAACCTGAGCGCCATCGCCGACGCCCCCTGGATCGGGCTGCCCAACATGCACCTGCCCGACATCAGGTTCTCGGCCTCCCTGCTGGTGCTGCCCGCGGTGATCGCGCTGATCGCCGAGAACATCGGCCACGTCAAGGCGGTCGGCCAGATGACCGGCGCCGACGTCGACCCCTACATGGGCCGCGCGGTCGCCGCCGACGGCATCGGCACGATGGTCACCAGCGCGGTCGGCGGCTCGCCCACCACCACCTACGCCGAGAACATCGGCGTCATGGCCGCCACCCGCGTCTACTCCACCGCCGCCTACTACATCGCCGGCATCATCGCCATCCTGTTCGGGCTGTGCCCGAAGTTCGGCGCGCTGGTGGCCGCCACGCCGGGCGGCGTGCTGGGCGGCGTCACCGTGATCCTCTACGGCATGATCGGTCTTCTCGGCGCCAAGATCTGGGTCGAGAACAGGGTCGACTTCTCCGACCCCGTCAACATGGTCCCCATCGGGGCGGGCATCATCATGGCGATCGGACCGGTCAAACACATGATCACCAGCGACTTCACCCTGGAGGGCATCGCGCTCGGCACCATCGTGGTGGTGGGCGGCTACCACCTGCTGCGCGTGATAGCGGGCCGGACACCGACGAGGGAGCACACCGGGTGAAGCCGGCCCCGTTCGTCTACCACGCCCCACGCGACCTCGACGAGGCCATGGCGGTCCTGGCCGAGGCGGGGGCGCACGGCAAGGTGCTGGCCGGGGGCCAGAGCCTGATCCCGCTGCTCAACATGCGCCTGGCCGCGCCCGAGCAGCTGGTCGACATCAACCGCGTCGCCGCCCTCGAACCCTTCGGGATCGAGGGGGCGGGCGTGCGCGTCGGCGCGCTTGCCCGCCATTCCCAGGTCGAGCGCTCGGCCGAGGTCGCGCGGGCGCAGCCGCTGCTGCGCCAGGCGCTCAAGCTGGTCGCGCACCCGGTGATCCGCAACCGCGGCACCGTCGTCGGCAGCCTGGTGCACGCCGACCCCGCCGCCGAGCTGCCCGCCGTCCTGGCGCTGCTCGAGGGCACGGTACGGCTGGCCCGCGTCGACGCCGTACGCGACGTGCCGGCGAGCGAGTTCTTCACCGGGCCGCTCGAATCGGCCCTCGAAGCGGGCGAGCTGGCCGTCTCGGCCTACTTCCCCGCGCTGCCCGAACGGGCCGGCACGGCCTTCGTCGAGGTGGCCAGGCGGCACGGCGACTACGCGCTGGCCGGCGTCGCCGCCTTCGTCCGGCTCGACGACGACCTGCGGGTGGCCACCGCGAAGGTCGCCTGCGTCGGCGTCGGGCCCGTCCCGATGGTGGCCGACGTGAGCGAGGAGTGCGAGCACCGTCCCGCCTCGACCGTCGACTGGGCGGGCGTGGCGCGTGCCGTACAGGACGGGACCGAACCGGAGGCGGACATCCACGCGACCGCCGAGTACCGCAGGCACCTGGTCGGGGTGCTGGCCGTGCGGGCACTGACGGAGGCGGCGAGAAATGCGGCATGACATCACGCTGGTCGTCAACGGCGTCACCCGGCGGGTCAGCGTGCCCGCGCGCCGCCTGCTGTCCGACTGCCTGCGCCACGACCTCGGGCTGACCGGCACCCACGTGGGCTGCGAGCACGGGGTGTGCGGCTGCTGCACGGTGCTGCTCGACGGCGAGCCGGTGCGCTCGTGCCTGACCTTCGCGGTCACCGTCGACGGCAGGCGGATCACCACCGTCGAGGGCCTGGCCGGGCCCGACGGGCTGTCGCCCGTGCAGCGCGCCTTCGCCGAGTGCCACGGGCTGCAGTGCGGCTTCTGCACCCCGGGGTTCCTCTGCACGGTCACCGCGCTGCTGGAGGAGAACCCTTCGCCCACCGACGAGGAGATCGTGGACGGGATCTCCGGGAACCTGTGCAGGTGCACCGGCTACCAGAACATCGTCAAGTCCGTCCACCGGGCGGCCGAGCTGATCGCGGAGGAGGAGAGCAGATGACGACGCGGCTGTTCGGAGAGCGGATCCAGCGCAAGGAGGACCCCCGCCTGCTGACCGGGCAGGGCCGCTTCCTCGACGACCTGGGCCGCGACGCCCTGGCCGTCGCCTTCGTCCGCTCCCCGCACGCGCACGCCCGCATCCTCGACATCGACGTCTCCGGCGCGCTCGACGTCGAGGGCCTGGTCGCCGTCTACACCTGGGAGGACCTGCCGGGCCGCGTCGCCGAGCCGCTGCCGCTGCTCATCCCGCACCCCGCGCTCACCCACGGCCGCACCGCCTACCCGCTGGCCAAGGAGTTCGTCCGGCACGTCGGCGAGCCCGTCGTCATGGTCGTCGCCGAGGACCGCTACCTGGCCGAGGACGCCTGCGCCCGCATCCACGTCCACTACGAGCTGCTCAAGCCGGTCGTCGGCATCGAGGAGGCGGCCCAGGGCGCCGCCCTCGTCCACGACGACGTGCCCGGCAACATCGGCGCGCACCTCGTGCAGGAGGTGCCCTCCAGGGAGGGGAGGAGCGCCCGCGAGGCGATCGAGGCCGCGCCGCACGCCCTCGCCTTCCGGCTCGACATCGAGCGCAGTGCCAGCATCCCGCTGGAGGGCCGCGGCGTCCACGCCCGCTGGGACGGCACCGACCTGCGCGTCCACTCCTCCACCCAGACCTCCACCAGCGTGCGGATGGCGATCGCCGCCAAGCTCGGCCTGCCCCTGCCGCACGTCGAGGTGATCGCGCCCGACGTCGGCGGCGGCTTCGGCGTGAAGATCGTGCACCCGTGGCCCGAGGAGATCCTGGTGCCCTGGGCGGCGATGCTGCTGGGCCGCGAGCTGAAGTGGACCGAGGACCGGCGCGAGCACTTCATCTCCTCGGCGCACGAGCGCGGCCAGGTCCAGCACGTGCGGGTCGGCTTCGACGACGAGGGCCGGGTGCTCGGCCTGGACGTGACGATCCTGCACGACCACGGCGCCTACACGCCGTACGGGATCATCGTGCCGATCATCACCTCGACGCAGCTGCTCGGCCCCTACAAGATCGGCGCCTACCGGGTCGCGTTCAGCTCGATCTACACCAACACCGTGCAGGTCACGCCGTACCGGGGCGCGGGCCGCCCGCAGGGCGTGTTCTGCATGGAGCGGACGATGGACAAGATCGCCCAGTACCTCGGCAAGGACCGCACCGAGGTGCGCTCGGCCAACTTCATCCAGCCCGAGGACTTCCCCTACGACCAGGGCATGATCTTCCAGGACGGCCGGCCGCTGATCTACGACAGCGGCGACTACCCCGCCATGCTCGCCATGCTGAAGCGGCTCATCGGCTGGGACGACTTCGAGAGGCGGCCGGGCCTCGGCATCGGCGTCGGCTGCTACGTCGAAGGCACCGGCGTCGGGCCGTACGAAGGTGGCCATGTCCAGGTCACCTCCGACGGGCGCGTGCACGTCTCGACCGGCCTCACCTCGCAGGGGCAGGGCCACGAGACGGTGTTCGCGCAGATCGCCGCCACCGAGCTCGGCGTGCCGATCGAGCGGGTGTCCGTGGTCACCGGCGACACCCGCAGGTTCGGGTACGCCGTGGGCACCTTCGCCTCCCGGGCGGCCGTCATGAGCGGCAACGCCATCGCCCTGGCCTGCCGGAAGGTGCGCGAGAAGGCGCTGCGCATCGCGGCCGACGCGCTGGAGGCCGACCCGCGCGACCTGGAGATCACCGACGGCGTCGTCCACGTCGTGGGCGCCCCGACGGCCGCCATCCCGCTGTCGACGGTGGCGGTGCTGTCCAACCCGCTGCGCTACTCCTTCGACGCCGAGACCGCCAAGGCGACGCAGTTCTCCGGCACCGGCTCCTTCGACAAGCCGCCCGTCGCCGAGGGCGACGAGCCGGGGCTGGAGGGCCGCGACTACTACTCGCCGCTGCGCTCCACCTTCGCCGCCGGCATGCACGCCGCGATCGTCGAGACCGACAAGGACACCGCCGAGATCCGCATCCTGCGCTACGCCGTCGTCCACGACTGCGGCAGGCTCATCAACCCGATGATCGTCGAGGGCCAGATCCACGGCGGCGTCGCCCAGGGCGTGGGCGGCGCGCTGTACGAGCGGATGGTCTACGACTCGCACGGCCAGCTGCTCAACGCCTCCTTCATGGACTTCCTCATGCCGTACGCCACGGAGATCCCGCGCATCGAGACCGACCATCTCGAGACGCCCTCCCCGCTCAACCCGCTGGGCATCAAGGGCGCAGGCGAGGCAGGTGTCATCCCGGTGGCCGCGGTGATCGCCAGTGCGGTCGAGGACGCCGAAGGACTGGCCGTCGACCGGATGCCGATATCGCCGTCGGAGCTGTTCCATCTAAGATCCGGCGGGTGAGCGAACTACGAGCACCCGCGGCGGGCCTGACCGAGCTGCCCGCCGTGCCCGCCGATGTCCGGCTGATCGACCTGGCCTGGAACGCGCTGACCGAGCTGCCCGCCCGGGTGGGCGAGCTGGCACTGCTGGAGGAGCTGCGGCTCGACGGCAACCGGCTCGCCTCGCTGCCCGCGCTGCCGTCCTCGCTCAGGGCGCTGCACGTCGACGGCAACCGGCTGACCCGGCTGCCCGCGTGCCCGCCGGCGCTGGAGACCCTGTTCGTGTACGGCAACGCCCTGACGAGCCTGCCCGCCGAGCTCGGCCCGCTCAGACACCTGGCGGCCGGCGGCAACCGGCTGACGGAGGTGCCCGCCGCGGTGTGGCGCCTGGAGCGTCTCGAATCACTCAACCTCGCCGAGAACCGGCTCACCCGCCTGCCGGAGGCGATCGGCGGCCTGAGTCGCCTCCGGATGCTGGACCTGGCCCACAACGAGCTGCGCGAGATCCCGCCGGCCATCGGCGAGCTCGACCTGACCGACTACCTCTACCTCGGCGACAACGCCTTCACCTCGGTGCCCGAGACGCTGGGCAAGCTGACCCGCCTGGCCTACCTCAACCTGGCCGACAACGCCATCGCCGAGCTTCCTGACACGATCGGCGGGATGGCGGCGCTCAAGGAGCTGCGGCTGTCAGGCAACAGGCTGGCCACGCTGCCCGGGACGGTCGGCGGCCTGGGCGAGCTGCGCGAGCTGCACCTGCGGGGCAACCGGCTGACCCGGCTGCCCGCGCTGCCGGCCGGGCTGCGCCTGCTCGACCTGCGCGACAACCATCTCCCCGAGATCCCCTTCCTCGGGAACCTGGCCGCGCTGACGCACCTCGACCTGCGCAACAACCGGCTGCGCGCGGTGCCGTCCTGGCTGGGCGAGCTGCCCGTGCTGGAGAAGCTGGACCTGCGGTGGAACAAGCTCGACGGCGGCACCGCCGTCCTGCGCGACCTGCGGGCGCGCGGCTGCGTCGTGCTGCGCTGAACGGCGCGGGCCGAGGGGTCGGCGGCGACCCGCACCTGAAGGACCACCGCGTCAGGAGCTGATCAGCGGCCGGGCGGCTCCTGCGGCAGGTCGCGCATCGTCCGCAGCGGCGACAGCAGCAGCGGGATGACCGACAGCGGCGTCAGCGCGCAGGCGATCCACAGCGCCGCCACCACGCCCAGGCGCTCGCCGAGCACACCGCCGATGAGCGCCCCCAGCGGCAGCGTGCCCCACACGATGAAGCGCATGGTCGCGTTCATCCTGCCCAGCAGATGATCGGGGGTGATCGCCTGGCGGAAGCTGAGCTGCGACACGTTGTAGACCACGATGCCGGCGCTGACCACGAACCAGGCGAGCACGTACAGGCCCAGCCGCCACCCCTGCGCCGCGAGCGGCACCAGCAGCATGAACGGCGAGGTGAGCAGGGCCGACAGCCAGATCGTCCGGGCCGAGCCCGCCCACCTCGACACCCGGCCCACCAGCGCCGCGCCCGCCAGACCGCCCACGCCCGCGGCCGAGAACAGCAACCCCATCACGCCCGGGCTGACGCCGACGACGTTGATGAGGAAGAGCACGGCGAGCGCGTTGTTCATGGCGTTGGCCAGGTTGGCCGAGGCCGTACAGGCGGCGATCATCCGCAGGATCGGGTGCCGCAGCACGAACGCCAGGCCCTCGCCGATCTCCCTCACCAGGCCGCGCCGCTCGTCACGGGCAGGGGTGTCGCTGTCGCCCTTGATGCCCGCCAGCAGCAGTCCCGACAGCAGGAAGCTGACCGCGTCGACCAGGATCGCCACCGGCGCCGTGACGAGATGCACCAGCCATCCGGCCGCCCCGGGACCGGCCACCTGCGCGCCCGAACGGACGATCTCCAGCTTGGCGTTGCCCTCGACGATCCGGTCGCGCTCGACCAGCGACGGCAGATAGCTCTGGTAGGCGACGTCGAAGAAGACCGTCGCCACGCTGACGCACAGGCCCACCACGTACAGCTGCGGCATCGACAGCACGCCCAGCCACCACGCCACCGGCACCGAAGCCAGCAGGGCCGCCCGCGCCAGGTCGCCGGTGATCAGGATCGGCCGGCGGCGCAGCCGGTCCACCCACACCCCGGCCGGCAGCCCGATGAGCAGGAACGCCGCGGTCTCCGCCGCGACCAGCAACCCCATCTCGAACGGCGAGGCGCGCAGCGCCACGACCGCCACCAGCGGCAGCGCCACCATGCTGACCTGCGTGCCGACCTGGCTGATGGTGTCCGCGCCGAACAGCAGGAGGAAACCGCGATGCCGTAAGAGACCCATCTGCGGTATCCAACCAGACCGCGCGGGCCGGCCCCCCGCCCGGTCCGGTCGGCGGACGTGGGCCACCGGCGCCGCGGTATCGGCCGCCGTGCGGGGCGCGGCGGCCTAGTGGCCGATACCCGCCGGGGCGCCCTCCACCCGGGCGGCGCGCCCGGGGGCTGCGATCCGCTTCCTGAACACCCAGTACGTCCAGCCCTGGTAGCCCAGCACGAACGGCAGGACCGCCAGGCCGATCCACGTCAGCACGCCCAGCGTGTAGGGGCCGGACGCGGCCTCGGCCAGGGTCAGCCCGGGCAGCGGCCGCTGCGCCAGCATCCCGAACACCGCGACGGAGGTCAGGACGATCGCTCCCGCCGTGGCGGCGAACGCCCAGCCCTCCCTGCGCCGCCAGATCAGCGAGCCGCCCGCGGCCAGCAGCGCCATCGCGCTCACCGCGGCGACCCACACCGCCAGGTCGCCCTCGCCGGGGATGGACGACAGGGCCACGATCGCCAGCGGGATGACGGCGACGGTGGCGCCCGTCGCGACGGCGCGGGCGCGCTGCCGTACCCGGCCCTCGGTCTTGAGCGCCAGGAACACCGCGCCGTGCAGCACGGTGACCGCCAGGGAGAAGGCGCCGCCGATCAGCGCGGCCACGCCGCTGTCCAGCAGCACGTCGGCGAAGACGGCGCCCCACAGGAAGGCGGGCAGCGCGCTGCCGGCCAGGATGCCCGCGTCGGCCCAGGCCCGGTCGGCGGCGTGCTCCAGCTTGCCGCGCCACTCCAGCGCGACCCCGCGCACGATCAGCCCGACCAGGACCAGCGTCAGCGGCAGGTAGAAGGTGCTGAGCAGACCCGCGTACCAAGCGGGGAAGGCGGCGAACATCGCGCCCACGGCGGTGATCAGCCAGACCTCGTTGCCGTCCCACACCGGGCCGATGGTCTGCAGGATCTGCTTGCGCTGCCCCTCGTTGCGGCCGAGGAACGGCGACAGCATGCCCACCCCGAAGTCGAAGCCCTCGAGGACGAAGTAGCCGGTCCAGAGGAAGGCGATGATGACGAACCACAGATCGATCACGGTGCTCTCCTCAGTACATCAGCGACGGCTCGCGCACCGGCTCGCGGACCGGCGCGGGAAGCGGTTCGGGACCCTTCTTGACGTTCCTGACCAGCAGGACGCCCTCGGCCACCGCCAGCAGGCCGTACACGAGGGTGAACAGCGTCAGCGACGTGGCCACCTCGGCCAGCGACACGCCGGGCGAGACGCTGGAGGCGGTCAGCAGCTCGCCCGCGACCGTCCACGGCTGCCGCCCGATCTCGCTGAGCAGCCATCCGGCGATGATCGCGAGCAGCGGCAGCGGGAGCGCCAGCACCAGCGCCCTGGCGTACCAGGACGGCACCTGCCGGCGCCTGCGGGTCAGCCACAGGCCGAGCAGCGACAGGCCCACGGTCGACAGGCCGAAGCCGAGCATCACCCGGTAGGACCAGAAGACGATCTGCTGGTCCGGGCGGTAGTCGCCGGGGCCGAACCGCTGCTCCAGGCGGCGCTGGACGTCCTCGGTGCCCTGGACGACGGCCTCGGTGTCGCCGGCCGACAGGAAGCTGAGCAGCTTGGGGATCTCGATGCCCGGCACGACGTGGAACGGCGCGCCCTTGGTGTCGTGCGTCAGGCCCTCGGCGGCGGCCAGCTTCATCGGCTGCTGCTCGTACATCAGCTTGGCCGACATGTCGCCGGTGCCGGCGACCACGGCCCCGGCGATCGCGGTCATGACCAGGGCGCCGCGCAGCGGGCCGCGGAACGTCGTGTCGCCCTTGAGCAGCCGGTAGCCGCTGACCGCCAGCACGAACCCGCCGGCGACGATGAAGCTGGCCGCGACCACGTGCGGCACCTGGGCGAGGGCGGTGGAGTTGGTCAGCACGGCCCACAGGTCGGTCATCCTGGCCTTGCCGTCCACCACCTCGTATCCCACGGGGTGCTTCATCCACGCGTTGGCGGCGAGGATGAAGTAGGCGGAGATGTTCGAGCCGATCACCGCCGCCCAGATGGTCGCCAGATGGACTCGCTTCGGCAGCTTGTCCCAGCCGAAGATCCACAGGCCGAGGAACGTCGACTCCATGAAGAAGGCGACCAGCGCCTCCAGGGCCAGGGGGGCGCCGAACACGTCGCCCACGAACACGGAGTACTCGCTCCAGTTCATCCCGAACTGGAACTCCTGCACGATGCCCGTCACCACGCCCATCGCGAAGTTGATCAAAAACAGCTTCCCGAAGAACTTCGTCAGGCGCAGGTAGTGCTCCTTGCCGGTGCGGTGCCAGGCGGTCTGGAGTCCGGCGACGAAGACGCCGAGCCCGATCGTCAACGGTACGAACAGAAAGTGGTAGACGGTGGTCACCCCGAACTGCCACCGTGCCAGGTCAAGCGCGTCCATCTTCCCCTCAGCGGGCTTGGAGCTCTACGAGCTGTAGTTCTACTAGAAGTAGTACTACGGCTTGTAGAGCAATGCGACGGGGGAGCGCTGCGATCTTTGTCACAGACATGACTCGAGGGGTGCGAGGCCGCACACCTCGCACCCCTCGAGAGCCCCCTGGAGTTCCCCCTCCGAGGTCAACAATGGCCGGTCGGGGCGGTGCCGCGCGTCACCCGTGCGGCTGATCCTCCCCTACGCCGCCCGGCGGAGCGCCGCCCGGGGGCATGCGTCGGGATTGTCGTCGTCGACGGTCGGGAGGACCACCGCGCGTGGCGTGCGGATCGAGCGATGACCCGGTGGGGGCGGCGCGACCTCGCCGGCCGCGATCCCGGCCGGCGCGCGCACCAGGCGCGTCGCCGCCGGTCGCCCCGCGACCGTGGGCCCCATCCTGCCATGGATCATGTGCCATTCTCGGCGTGAGTTGCCATGAGGAAGGGGCGCGGTGCTGCCTAGAGTGGCCTGTGTGAAGGTCGCAGGCAGTGCGGTGCTCGGCATCGGCAGAGATCGTGTGTGGGCCGCGCTCCAGGACCCGGCGGTGCTGGTGCGCACCATCCCGGGCTGTGAGCGCCTGGAGGAGACGGGCCCCGGCACCTACCGGATGACGGTCAGCGCCGGCGTCGCCTCGATCAAGGGCGTCTACCAGGGGGAGGTGGCGCTGTCGGAGCCGCTGCCGCCCGAGCGTTTCGTGCTGCGGGCGCGCGGGCAGGGCGCGCCCGGCACCGTCGACGCCACCGTGGAGGTACGGCTGGCCGAGGTCGAGGGCGGCACGCGCGTCGACTACGACGCCGAGGCCGTGGTCGGCGGCATGATCGGCGGGGTGGGCCAGCGCATGCTGGGCTCGGTCGCCAAGCGCACGGCAGGCGAGTTCTTCAGCGCCGTCGAATCCCACCTGGTCGCCGGGGTGCCGGTCCACGCGGCGGCGGGTCAGGCCGCCCTCGCCGGATCGGCGGCCGCGCCCGGCCATCCGGTCCCTGCCGTGCCGGCGGCCGCCCTCGACCTGCCGCGCCAGCGGGGCGGCTCGCCCGCCGCGCCCGCTCCGGCGCCCGCTCTCACACCCGCTCCGGCACCCGCGGCCACGGGACAGGTCTTCGAACGGCCGCAGCCGGTGAAGGAGCAGGCGCAGACCCGGCCGTGGGTCATGCTGGCCGCCTTCGGCATGGGCGCGGGCATCGCCCTGGGCAGCGCCGCCATCGGCTGGGTCCTGGGCCGCGCGGGCCGCCGCTGAGCCACTGAGTCGCTGAGCCGCTGAGCCGCTGAGCCGGGGGCGCTAGTGGCTCCTGATCGAGGTCCGGGGGTCGGCCGGCCAGAGGCGGCGCAGTTCCCCGGCCAGCACCGCGGTCAGGTCCTCGAGGTCGGCGCGCGCCGTGGCGTGCATCGCCTCGGCGACGATCAGGACGGCGCTCGTGCCGTCCCTGACGGCGGAGTGGCCGCTCTGCCGGTTGGACCAGCGGCGCGCGTGCGCCCGCCCCTCGGCGTCGGCGAAGATCACCTCGCCGGGTTCGGGCCGCTCCACCTCGCCGCCGAAGGTGAGGTAGCTCTCGTCGCCGGCGGCGTAGCGGACCTCCAGGTCGCCCGCGACACGGGCGAGATCGAAGACCCCGACGGGGATGGCGTAGGCCAGCGAGATCGCGTTGCACAGGTCGATCAGCGGGTGGAGGCGCGGCAGCGCTCCCTCCCGCCGGAAGCGCCGCAGCAGCGACTCCGAGGCGCACCGGTACTGGGTCGGCTTCAGCCCCATCCGGGAGAAGGCACGGCGCCACGCCTGGATCTCGGGAAGATCGGCCTCGGTACCCGCGGCGAGCCGTTCCTTGGCGACGGCGGTGAACCTGTCCAGGTCGGGCGCGGCGTCGGGCGTGATGCCGTCGGCGCGGACCACTCCCACCGCGAGCTCGGGGAAGTCGGACCAGACCGACGGTGAGTGCTGGAAACGCATGAGGATCCCTAGAGGTCGGCGAAGGCGAGTCGGACGCCGAGAGCGACGAAGGAGGCGGCGAAGACCCGCCCCATCCAGGCCATCACCCTCGGCCGCGAGGTCACCTGGTCGCGCACCGAGGCGGCGCACACGCCGTACGCGGCGAACACGACGAACGTGACCAGCATGAACACCCCGCCCAGCCACAGCATCTGCGCGCCCGAGGTGGCGAACTGCGGCAGGAACGCGAGGAAGAACATGGTCAGCTTCGGGTTGAGTATGTTGATCAGGACGCCGGAGACGATCGTCCTGGTCGCCGAGCGCGGGGCGGCCGCCTCGTCCACGGCGACCGCGCCCCTGTCGCGCAGCGCGTGCCAGGCCATGAACAGCAGGTAGGCCACGCCGAGATACTTCAGCACCTGGAAGGCCGCCGGGCTGGCGTGCAGCAGCGCGGCGAGCCCGGTGACCGTGGCCAGCAGGTGCGGCACGATGCCGAGCGTGCAGCCGAGCGCGGCCACGACGCTCGCCCCCCGCCCGTGGGACAGACCCGCCGACAGCGTGTAGACGACGCCGGTGCCCGGTGTGGCCACCACGACGAGCGTGGTCAGCAAGAACGCGAAACTCACCCGTCCACCCTGCCGCCACAATGGCCTGATGAACAGGTCCAAAGAGGGCGGCTTTGACAGGTCCATAACCGTCGGCTCCGATTTCCTGCAACTGGACGCAGACGACGCGCCGCCGGGCGGGCTGTCCGACTGGCTGGCCGGGCGGCTCAGGCTGGCCATGGCCGACGGCCGGCTGCCGGTCGGCGGCAGGCTGCCACCGACCCGGGTGCTGGCGGGCGAGCTGGGCGTCTCGCGGGGCGTGGTCACCGAGGCCTACCAGCGGCTGCGGGAGGAGGGTCACGTGGCGGGCCGCGGCAGGGCCGGAACGGTCGTCGTCGCCGTCCCCGCGACGCCTCCCGCTTCCGGCCCGCCACGTCCGGCCCTGGCGGGCGCGCCGTTCGCGGGCGAGCCGGCGGCCGACGTCTTCGACGCGCTGCGCGCCGCCCCCGCCCGCGTCGACCTGTCGCCCGGCCTGCCCGACCTGGCCGCCTTTCCCCGCGCGGCCTGGCTGAGGGCCGAGCGGGCGGTGCTGGCCCACCTGTCGGCCGCCGACCTCGGCTACGGAGATCCCAGGGGCGCGCCCGCCCTGCGCACGGCCGTCGCCCACTGGCTGGCGCGCACCAGGGGGATCAGCGCCGACCCTGGCGACGTCCTGATCGTGTCGGGGACCGCCCAGGCGCTCGGCCTGCTGGCCCACGTGCTCGGCGGCGACGGGATCGACGAGGTGGCGGTGGAGGAGCCGGGCTCGCTCGGCGCCCGCCAGCATCTCAACGCGGCGGGCGTGCGCACCCCGCCCGTCACCGTCGACGCCGAGGGCGTGCGGGTGGACGAGCTGCGCGCGCTCGGCTCGCCCGCCGTCCTGCTGACCCCGGCTCACCAGTTCCCCACCGGCGTGGTGCTCGCCGGGCGGCGGCGACGGGCGCTGGCCGCCTGGGCGAGGGCGGGCGGCCTGATCGTCGAGGACGACTACGACGCCGAGCACCGCTACGACCGCGCCCCGGTGCCCGCCGTCCGCTCGGTGCTGGCCGAGCAGGTCTGCTACGCCGGAAGCGTCTCCAAGCTGCTCGCCCCCGCCCTGCGCCTGGGCTGGCTGCTGGCGCCCGCGCGATACCGGGAAGCGCTGGTCGAGGCCAAGCGGTTCGCCGACCTCGGCAACGCCGTCCTGCCGCAGCTGGTGCTGGCCGCCCTCATGGACGGCGGGGCGATGGAACGCCACCTGCGCCTGGTGCGCACCCGTCACCGGCGGCGAAGGGACGCCATGGTCGAGGCGATCGCCGCGCACCTGCCGGGGGCGGTGGTGCACGGGGCGGCCGCCGGCCTGCACCTGACGGTTACCTACGAGGCGGGGCCCGCCGACACGGAGCTGGCCGCGGCGGCGCTGGCCCGCGGGGTGAAGGTGCAGCCGCTGTCGTGGCACGCCCAGCGTCCCGGCCGGCCCGGGCTGGTGCTGGGCTACGCCGCGCGGACGGCCGCGGAGATCGGTGAGGGCGTGGCGATCCTGGGGGACCTCCTGCGCGAGTAGACAGGCAACCATATGGTTGCCTATTCTGCGGGTGTGGACGCGGTGTTCAAGGCGCTGGCCGACACGAGCCGCCGCAGGCTGCTCGACCGCCTCAACGAGCGCAACGGGCAGACGCTGCTCGAGCTGACCCAGGGGCTCGGCATGAGCAGGCAGGCGGTGAGCAAGCACCTGGCGGTGCTGGAGGCCGCCAACCTGGTCAGCACCGTGCGCCATGGCAGGGAGAAGCTGCACTACCTCAACCCTGTTCCCATCCACGAGATCGCCGACCGCTGGATCGGCCGCTACGAACGAGGGCGGCTGTCCGTGCTGGCCCGGCTCAAACAATCGCTGGAGGCACCTGTGAACAAGCCCGAGTTCGTCTACGTGATCTACATCCAGACCACCCCGGAGAAGCTCTACCAGGCCCTCACCGACCCCGAGCTCATCAAGGTCTACATGGGCGGCACCGGGCCCGAGTCCACCTGGGAGATCGGCTCGCCGGTGCGGTGGAAGTCCTTCCCCGACGGCGAGTTCCAGGAACTGGGCCAGCGGGTGCTGGAGGCCGAGCCGGGCAAGCGGCTGTCGTTCACCTGGCACACGCTCCAGCCCATGCACCGCGAGATGTTCGACTCCGACGAGGCGTTCGCCGTGGCGGTGAAGGAGCGCTCGAAGGTGACCTTCGAGATCGAGCCCGCCGAGCTGGAGGTCTTGGGCGTCAAGCTGACGATCATCCACGACGGCTTCGACAGCCCTGACAGCAAGATGCTGGGCAGCGTCAGCGGCGGCTGGATCATGATCCTGTCGGCGCTGAAGACGTTCCTGGAGGGCGGCAGCCTCGTCACCGGCCAGTGACGGCCGCGCGCCGCGGGCGTGCCCGCGCCGTGTGGGCTCGTGATAGATAGGGGGACATGGGCAGACGGGCCGGGCGGCGCAGGCAGGACGTGCTCGAGGGGGCCGCGCGGGTGATCGCCGAGCGGGGCGCGGAGGCGACCAGGTTCGCCGACGTCGCCGAGGCGTCGGGGGTCCCGATCAGCACCCTGCAGTACTACTTCGGCAACCGCGAGGACCTGCTCGTCGCCGCCTTCCGGCACGCCGCGGCCACCGACCTCGAAACGGCCAGGCAGGGGCTGCGGGGCAGCCCCTGGGAGCGGCTGCTGCACATCGCCCGCCACGTGGCGGGCGAGGAGGGCGGCGGCTGGCGCGTCTGGGTGGAGTCGTGGCGGTGGGCGCTGCGCGACGCCGAATGGCGGGGGGAGTTCCTGCGCGACTACGAGGCGTGGCGCGGGCTGCTGGCCGAGGTGATCGCCGACGGTGCCGCCGACGGCAGTTTCGCCGCCGGCGACGACCCCGTCCTGCTGGCCAGCCAGGTGCTCGCGCTGCTCGACGGCCTCGGCATGCCCTCGGCGCTGGCCGACCCCGCGCTCAAGGACCCTGAGGTGCTCACCGGGGCTCTCCGGAGGCTGCTGGCCGTGACCGGCTGACCCCGCTGGGCGTGACCCCGCTAGGCGTGCGCGCGGGAGACGGCGGGCTGCTGCTGGGTGATGCAGTGGATGCCGCCGCCGCCCGCGAAGATCTGCCTGGCGTCCACCAGCTCGACCGCCCGTGAGGGGAACACCTTGGCGAACAGCGCGGCCGCCTCCTCGTCGCGCGGGTCGTCGAAGGCGCACAGCACGACGGCGTCGTTGGCCAGGTAGTGGTTGATGTAGGAGTAGTCGACGGGCTCGCCGTCCACCTCGGTCACCGTGGGCGCCGGCACCTCGACGACCTCGAGGGCGCGGCCGCGGGCGTCGGTGAACGAGCGCAGCAGGGCGATGTTCTCGCGGCACACCTCGTGGTCGGGGTGCGACGGGTCGGGCTGGCTGTGCGCCAGCACCAGGCCGGGGCGGGCGAAGGCGGCGAAGACGTCGATGTGGCCGCGTGTGCCGTACTGGCCGTAGTCGGCGGTGAGGCCACGCGGCATCCACAGGCACTTCTCGGCGCCGATGAACGCCTTCAGCTCGGCCTCGACCCGCTCGCGGGTCCAGCCGGGGTTGCGGAACGGGTCGAGCTGGACCGTCTCGGTCAGCAGCACCGTCCCCTCGCCGTCCACGTGGATGCCGCCGCCCTCGTTGACCATCTCCGACGCGTACGGCACCGCCTCGGCCATCTCCGAGACGAGCGTGCCCACCTTGGAGTCGTTGTCCCAGCGCGCGAAGCTCTGCTGACCCCAGCCGTTGAAGACCCAGTTCGCCGTGGCGAGCCCGCCCTTGCCGTCCACCAGGAAGGTCGGCCCGCTGTCGCGCAGCCACGCGTCGTCGATGGGCCGCTCGACCACGGTGATGCCGGGGTCGAGGTAGTAGCGGGCGTCGGCGCTCTCCCCGGTGTTGGCGACCATCACCACGGGCTCGTACCTGGCGATCGTGTCGGCCACCTGGCCCCACGCCCTGCGGGCGGCCTCGAGGTCGGTGAAGGTCGGGTTGGCGGTGGGGAAGGCCATCCACGTGCGGGCGTGCGGCTCCCACTCGGCGGGCATCCGGTAACCGGCGGCGGCTGGAGTCATGGCGTGTCCTTTGGGCTAGAGGAAGTACAGGCGGCTGAGCGGGACCGACGTGGCGGGCTCGACGCCGACGAGTTCGCCGTCGAGCGTGACCTGCCCGGTGCGGGGGTCCACCCTGACCTCGCCCAGGCGGTCGTTGCGCACCATCGAGGCGGGCCCGATCCCGCGCGTGCCGCGCACCGGCACCTGGCGGCGCCTGGTCGGCAGGGTCTGTGACACCCCGCTGACGAAGGCGACCGACAGCTCGGCGGGGGTGGCGCCGTGCCCGCCGAACTGCGGGCCGTACACCAGCGGCTGGCAGCCGTCGGTGGAGGCGTTCGGGTCGCCGGTGACGCCCCAGGCGGGAAAGCCCGCCTTCAGCACCAGCCACGGCTTGGCGCCGAACGAGGCCGGGTCCCACAGCACGATGTCGGCCAGCTTGCCGACGCTGATCGAGCCGACCTCGTGCGACAGCCCGTGCGCGATCGCCGGGTTGATCGTCAGCTTGGCGATGTAGCGCAGCACGCGCGCGTTGTCCGGCTCGCCCGAGGAGAACCTGGAGGCCAGCTGGAAGGTACGGCGGACGGTCTCGCCCGCGCGGCCCATGCCCTGCGCGTCGGAGGAGGTGATGCCGATGACGCCGAGGTCGTGCAGCACGTTCTCGGCGCCCATCGTGCCCGCCCTGATGCGCTCGCGGGCGATGATCTGGTCGCTGGGCAGGTCGGGCTTGAGCCCGTGCGCCGCCACGATCATGTCGTAGTGCTCGCCCAGCGCGTCGCGGCCGAAGGGCAGCGTGGGGTTGGTGGACGAGCCGATCACGTTGGCGACGCCCGCCATGCGCAGCACGTTGGGGACGTGGCCGCCGCCGCAGCCCTCGATGTGGAAGGCGTGGATGGTCCTGCCGTCCAGGACGGCCAGCGTGTCCTCCACCGACAGGCACTCGTTGAGCCCGTCGGTGTGCAGGGCCACCTGCACGTCGTGCTCCTCGGCCACCCGCAGCGCGGTGTCGAGCGCCCTGGTGTGCGCGCCCATGTCCTCGTGCACCTTGAACCCGCACGCGCCGCCCTCGACCAGCGCCTCCACCAGCGGGTCGGCCACCGACGACGAGCCTCGGGCCAGGAAGCCGATGTTCACCGGCCAGGCGTCGAACGCGGCGAAGGCGTTGCGCAGCGCCCACGGCGAGTTGACGCCCACCCCCCACACCGGGCCGAACTCCTGGCCGATGATCGTCGTCACGCCCGACGCCAGCGACGCCTCCATGATCCGCGGCGACATCAGGTGGACGTGCGTGTCGATGGCGCCCGCCGTGGCGATCAGCCCCTCGCCCGAGACGATCGTGGTGCCGGTGCCGACCACCACGTCCACACCGTCGAGCGTGTCGGGGTTGCCGGCGCGGCCGATCGCGTGGATGCGGCCCCCGCGCACGCCGATCGACACCTTCCTGACGCCCAGCAGCGCGTCGATCACCAGCACGTTGCTGATGACCAGGTCGCAGGTCTCGCGGATGGCGGCGGCCTTCAGGTGCAGGCCGTCGCGGGCCGTCTTGGCGAACCCGGCCAGGAACTCCTCTCCCGGCTCCTGCGAGTCGTGCTCCACCTCGACGACCAGGCCCGTGTCGCCGAGCCGTACCAGGTCGCCCTGGCGCGGCCCGTGCACCCCGATGTAGTCGTCCACCTATGCCCCCTCGTATCCGCAGGCGCGCGCCCGGCGCAGCGCCTCCTCCTTCGCGCCCGGCGCGTCCAGCGGCCCGTCGACCAGGCCCGCGAACCCGACCGCGGAACGGGCGCCGCCGATCGCGACCAGCTCCACCTCCACCGTCGAGCCGGGGTCGAAGCGCACGGTCGCGCCTGCGGGCACGTTGAGCCGCATGCCGTACGCCTCCTCCCGGGGAAAGCGCAGGCGCGGGTTGGCCTCGAAGAAATGGAAGTGGGAGGTGACGGAGACCGGCACCTCGGCGGTGTTGAGCACCTCGAGGCGCACGGCCGCCGGCGGCAGCTCCCACGTGGACCTGGACACGACGGCTCCCGGCGCGGCGGCGCCGAGCGAGCCGCCGCCCAGCGGGTCGGTGACCACCGCCAGCCTGCTGCCGTCGTCGAAGACGGCCTCGACCGTCACCTGGGTGACGATGTCGGCCACCCCAGGCAGCACGTCGTCGGGGCCCAGGACGCTCTGGCCCGCGGCGATGGCCTCGGCCAGCCGGGCCCCGTCCCTGGCCGCCTCGCACACCGTGTCGGCGATCAACGCGGTCGCCTCGGGGACGTTCAGGCGCAGGCCGCGGGCCCGCCTGGCGCGGGCCAGCTGCGCGGCGGTGAAGAGCAGGAGCCGGTCCCGCTCGGTCGGCGTCAAGCGCACCAGTGCCTCCTTCTTTCGATGGCCCGATGGCAACAGTGGAACATTCGCAGGTGGGAACCGCTGACGCGGGTGACCGTATCGTCATACAGGTTTGCCGTACAAGCTGTTGGAAAAGGATCTCCCGGCGTAGCGTGGCTGGTATGCGGGAGGCACACGCTGAAGACGCAAGGAACGAGGCCCGACGAGTCATCAACAACCTGCTCGGACAGGAGCGGCCGACGGCGGCCGCGCTGATCGCCGAAGCGCGCGCCACCCTGGGCGAGGACCGCACCTCCCGATGTCTCGAGCTGGCCCTCGGCGCGTCGCTGACCAGGCGTTCGGCCGAGCTGTCGGCCATCGCCGCGCTCGTGGTCGGCGTGCGGGAGCTGGGCGCGGTCTGGTGGGAGTCCGAGCGGGGCGCCAAGCTGCCCGCCCCCGTCGAGGTGCTGCACACCGCCGCGGCGATCGAGCCGTGGACCGACCTGACGGTGCTGGAGATGCTGGCCGCGTGGATCGCCGACGACGCCGCCGACGAGCTGTGGGGACGCCCGGTGGCCGAGGTCGACCTCAACTCGTGGCAGGCCGAGGACCGCGTCGAGCTGCCCGGCGGCGTCCAGGCGGGCGACCGGCTCGTGGTCCACTTCGACGCCGGCGGCAGGCTGGACGCCGTGGTGACCAGGCGATCCGACGGCGAGCTCGGCTCCAACCTCGACTTCTCCTCCCTGCGCTACTCCAGGCCCGCCGAGGCGCAGTGGAGCTGGGGCGTGGCCGCGGGGCTCGGACCGCATCCGCTGCCGGGCGAGGAGCCCGACCCCTACGCGCGGACGGTGCCCGACGACGCGGTACGCATCCTGCGCGGGTGGGCGCTGGGCCACGGCGCGACACGCGAGCAGCTCGGCGAGGGCTGGTCGAACGTCGGCGACGTGGTGGGCGCCATCGAGCGGGTCGACTGGATGTGGCGCAGCGCCGAATGGTTCGGCTGGTGGCGCGGGGCGTCGGCGCTGGTGGACGCGTCGGGTTACCTTCCCCACAGGCTGGAAGAACTCGCGGCGGGCTGAGCGTTACGCCATGTCGTGAAAGTTGAGATCTTTTCCGACGTCGTCTGTCCCTGGTGCTACATCGGACACCGGCGCTTCGCCCGGGCCGCGGCGCGTTTCGCGGGCGAGGTCGAGGTGACCTACCGCCCCTTCGAGCTCAACCCCGACGCCCCGGTCGAGGGTGAGCCGCTGCTGGAGGCGCTCGGGCGCAAGTTCGGCGGCTCGGCCGCGCAGATGACCGAGCACGTCGCGGCCGTCGGCGCCGAGGAAGGGCTGGAGCTGCGCTTCGGCCAGGCGATCAGCGCGAACTCCTTCGAGGCGCACCGGCTGATCGAGCTGGCCGCCGGCCAGGGCCTGGCCGCGCGGATGGCGGACCGGCTGTTCGCCGCGCACTTCACCGACGGGCTCAACATCGGCGACCCCGATGTCCTGGCCAAGCTGGCGGCCGAGGTGGGCGTCACCGACACCGGGGAGGCGGCCGCGCAGGTGCGCGAGCAGCTGGCCAGGGCGCGCGAGCTGGGGATCACCAGCGTGCCGTTCTTCCTGTTCGAGGAGCGGTTCGGGGTGTCGGGCGCGCAGCCGGAGGACACCTTCCTGGCCGCGCTGGAGGAGGTCGCCCAGCGCACGGCCGGCTGAACGGCGCGCCCCGTCCCTCTCGGCGCCCTGTCCCTGCCGGCGGCCCGTCCCTGCCGGCGGCCCGTCCCTGCTGGCGGCCCGTCCCTTACGGCGGGCCGGGCCATCCCGTAGGGTCGGCCGGGCCATTCCGTACGGCGGCCTCACAGCCCCAGTTCGACGGCCAGCCGGGTGAGCTCGGCCTTGCCGGCGATCCCGAACTTGGCCCTGACCCTGCGGAGATAGGTGTCGATGGTGTGCATGCTGACCCCCATGCGCCGCGCCGCCTGGGCGTAGGTGCAGCCGGCGGCGATGTGGCGCAGGGTCTCCGCCTCACGGGGCGACAGGCTGGTGCGGTCACCGCCGCGGGCCCGTCGGACGAACAGGACCATCTCGTTTCTTCCGGTGACTCGGCGACGGCAGAGGAGACGTCGTGCTCCTCCGCCATGGATCTGCCGCCGCCGCGGCCTGATGTGCCGCGCCGGGACCGTAGGCGGCCGGCGCCTGCCGGTTCGCCCGTGACGGATGCGGACGCGGCCCGCCACGGCCCCGACCCTTCCGCTGTGTGCTGTCGCTGAGATTTGTACCGGTATCTGGTTGCAAGTCGCTTTCGGGTGGCTTGCCGGGCGAGCGGGTCAGGGGAGGCCGCGTTGGACGTCGGCGGTGCCGGCGAGGCCGGACTCGGCAGGTATGCGGGAGGCCGGACTCGGCGGGTATGCGGGAGGCTGTCGCCGCGACGCTGCCGGGGTTCACGAGGCGCGCGGCGCACCCGTCGATCGGCGTGACCGGCCGCCCGGGTGACCCGCTCACGGCGCGGCCGCGAGGGCATGCTGGTCGGGCATGTCGGACCTCCTGGCCGCAGGGGCCCTCCCGGCTTTACTTCCGAACATCTGGCCACACGTTTAAACGCAGTGCAATGACTCCATTACTCTCCGTATGGAGAGCATGGAGCACGTGCACGCTCACGGCCCCGGCCGGGTCTCGGACGGGGGCGCCGATCGGCTGACCCCCGCGGCGGTCCACCACCAGGTCTTCACCGTGGTACGGCTGCGCGAAGGCTACGACCTGGCCGAGGTCGACGCCTTCCTGGCGCGGGTGGAGGCCGGCCTGGCCCTGCTGTGGGAGGACAACGCCCGCCTGCGGGAGCAACTGACCGCCGGCCCGGTCGCCGCCCACGAGCGGGCCGGCCGGATCCTCGTCGAGGCCCAGGCGCGGGCTCTGGCCGTCGAGGACGAGGCTCAGGCGCGGGCGCGTGCCGTCGAGGACGAGGCCAGGGCGCGGGCGCGTGTTCTCGAGGACGAGGCGCAGGCACGCGGGCAGGCCGTCGAGGACGAGGCGAGGGCACGGGCCAGGACCGTCGAGGACCGCGCGCAGCAGTCCGCGAACGCACTCCTGGAGCGGGCCGGCGCCGCCTACCGGCAGTCGGCCGAGTTCCACCTCGACCAGCTGGCCCGCCTGGCCGCCGCCCACGGCGGGCACCTGCCCGACGGCCTCGCCGGTCACCTCGCCGAGCTGCGCCGCCTGCTGGACGGCACGCAGGGACGCGATCCCGCCACCGGACCGGCCGGGCACCCCCAGCACTCGCCCGTCGCCTGACCGCTTCACCATCCGCATCAGAAAGGCGGCGTCATGCCCGTGCCATCAGCGGCGCCCGCACTCGCCCTGACCCTGCGCCACGCCCTCGGACCCGACCTTCCCCAGCCGGCCGCCCCCACCTGGCCACCGGCCTGGCCACCCGCCGGGTCGTCGGCCTGGCTCGCCGCGACCCCGCCCGGCACCTGGCTGGCGGTGCTGCTGGTGTCGCTGTCGACGCTGGCCGGGGCGTGGCTGGCGCGCCGCAACATCGGCAGGATCGGGCTGTGGCTGGCCGTCGCCTCCGCGCTGATGCTCATCACCGCCCTGGTGGAGCTGCTGCCCGACGCCTGGCACGAAGCCGGCGACACCGGCACCCCGCTGTGGCTGCTCGGCCTGTCGGCCGTGTTCGGCTTCGCGGTCATCACCTACTTCACCCGCAAGGGATGCGGCCACGCCCACGACGAACCCAGGCGCGGACAGCACGCCCCCGGCCTGCACCGCCGCGTCACCCGCGCCGTCGGCGCCGCGCTGTTCGGCGGGGTCGGCACCGCCGCGGCGCTCACCGTGCACCGCCTCGTCGAGGGCGCCACCCTCGCCCTGGCCGCCTCGGTGGTGGTCGTGGCGGCCCTGATGATCCACTCGGCCAGCGAGGGCCTGGCCCTCACCGCCCTCCTCGACCTGGCCCGCCGGCGCCTGACGCCCTGGCTGGCGGCGTCGTGCCTGAGCCCGGCGGTCGGCGTGGTCCTGGCCGTGCTCGCGCCCCTGCCGCCGTCGCTCGTGCCGCTGCTGCTCGGCATGATCACCGGCGTGCTGCTGCGGACCGCCGTCGTCGGTCTCAAGCTGGCCCGTACGGCGGGCGGCGGCCGGCTGTCGGCCCGCCATATGGCGATCACCGGCGCCGCCGTCCTGGTGACCACGACCCTGCTGGTCGCCGCCCAGTACGCGCTCGACGACAGCCGCACACCCCCGGGCCTCGGCACCACCTCCAACGCCATCGGCGGCCACACGACCACCCCCCACCAGACGACCGGCCAGACGACGACCGACCAGACGACGACCGACCAGACGACCACCGGCCGGGAGACAACGGAGCAGGCGATCACCGGCCAGGCGACCACTGACCAGACGACCACCGGCCAGGAGACAACGGAGCAGGCGACCACCGGCCAGGCGACCACCTCCGCCGAGAGCACCGGCCAGGAGACGACCGGCCAGGCGACAGCCGGCCAGGAGACCATGGAGCAGAGCCCCGGACAGGAGAGCACCGGCCAGGCGACCGTGGCACAGGGGACGACCAGTCAGGCGACCGTGGAGCAGGGGACGACCGGCCGGGCGACCGGGGAGCACGGGACGGACGGGCACGCGACCATCCCCGGCGAGGCCACAGGGCAGCAGGCCGCTGCCCAGACGGCCACTCCCGGCGCGACCGCGGAGCAGCCGACCCCCGGCCAGGCGAGCACCCCCCGCGAGACCACCGGGCACGGCCGGGCGGGCGGCCGGGCGGGCGGAACCCTCCTCACCCCGCAGGCGCTCCCCGCCCCGTCCGCGGCACCGGCGCCCGCTCTCAGCCGCGCGCAGCTACGGCAGGGGTTGGCGGACGGTCGTCTGGACCTGGCCGGGCTGCTGCGGCGCACCGACGCCACGACCGCCGCCACGCCGGTCGGCTGGCTGCTGCGGGCGGTGCCGGAGTTGCGCGACCGCCCGGTCGGCAGGCTGCTGAGCAGGGGCGGAATCGCCGCGGACGCCACCGTCGGCGAGCTGACCACCCGCCAGCGCCGCTACCTGCTACGCGCCCTCGCGCAGTCGTAAGCACGCCGGGTGTGCCAGCAGGTTCTGGCGCAGTGGCAGGCACGCCGGATGCGCCGGCAGGTTCTGGCGCAGTGGCAGGCACGCCGGATGCGCCGGCAGGTTCTGGCGCAGTGGCAGGCACGGCGGGCGTGCTGGCAGGTTCTGGCGCAGTCGCAGACAGGCCGGGTGTGCCGGCAGGTTCTGGCGCAGTCGCAGTAACGCCGGGCGCGCCGGCGGGACGAACTCTCGCCGGCGGTCAGGAGGCCGACAGGCTGGGCTCGGGCATCGCCAGCTGGCCCGACCGGTGGTGGCGCCGGCACAGCACCTGGTAGCGCACCGGGGAGGCGTCGGTGTCGCCGATCACCACCTGCTCGCCGCTGCGGGCCATCGTCCCGCCCACCACGCGGGCGTTCAGCAGGCCTGGGCGCCCGCACCAGCACAGCACCTCCACCTGCAGCCTGCACACCTCGTCGGCCAGCTCGAACAGGCGCTGTGCGGCGGGGAACATCTGCGAGCGGAAGTCGGAGGCCAGGCCGAAGGCGTAGACGTCGATCCCGTGGTGGTCGACCAGGTCGGCCAGCTGCTCGATCTGCGCCACCGTGTAGAAGCACGCCTCGTCGCAGATCAGGTAGTCGATCCGGTCGTGCGCCACCACCAGCGCGACCAGGTCGAGCCCGTCGTCCACCTCGATCGCGTCGAGGCCGAGCCCGATCCGGCTGGTGACCTGGGGCCCGCCCGATCTGTCGTGCTTGGTCAGCACCAGCCCGCGCCTGCCCTGCCGCCCGTGGTTGTAGTTCATCTGCAGCGCCAACGTGGACTTCCCGCAGTCCATGGGGCCGAAGTAGAACTTCAGCACGGCGTCGCGGGCGGCCGAGGGGACGGGCGAGAGCGCGGACAATTCGGTCACAGGCCGCTAGCTTACTGCTCACCACTACTGCTCCCATCTGTAACAGGAGGCGACCTTGGCCACGGACAAGCCGGCGGCGCTGGAGGCCCTGATGACCCCTGACGACCTGACCGCGGCGCAGGCCGACGCCGCGCGCTGGCGCTACGGCTTCTTCGTGGTGCTGACCGGCATCATCGTGATCCTCGTCGCGTTCGGCGCCGCGGTGTTCGCCACCAAGGAGTTCGCCACGATGTTCGCCGGGGTCTGCGGCGTGATCGGCACCATCATCGGCGCCTACTTCGGCATCCAGGCCGGCCAGTCCGGCAAGGCGAGGGTGGAGATGGAGCTGCACCGCGCCCACGAGCTCGCCGTACGGCTGGCCGCCTACGTGGGCACCGAGAACGCCCCCAGGGTGATCGACGACGTGCTGGGCAGCAGGAGACGCTGAAGAATCGCCGGTTGTTCGGCAGGTTTCGCTGATCCCCGCGGGTCAGGGCCCAGGTAGACACTGAACCCATGCGCATCGGAGTGGACACCGGCGGCACGTTCACCGACGTCGTCGCGGTCGACGAGCGGACCGGCGAGATCTTCACGACCAAGACCCCCTCGACTCCCGCCAACCCCGCCGACGGCTTCATGGCGGGCATCGAGAAGGTGGGCGGCGGGCCGGTCACCGGGCTCGTCCACGGCACCACCGTGGCGACCAACCAGCTGCTCGAGGACAGGATCGCCGACCTGGGCTTCGTGACCACCGAGGGGTTCGAGTTCATCCTGGAGATCGCCAGGCAGAGCGTGCCCGACGGCTACGGCAACTCCTACTTCTGGGTCAAGCCGCCGCGGATCGTCCCGGTGCACCGGGTCAGGACCGTCGGCGGCCGGCTCGACCACCTCGGCGGGGAGGTCAGGCCGTTCGACGAGGATCAGGCCGTCGAGGTCGCCCGCTGGTTCAGGGACCAGGGGATCAGCGCGATCGGCGTGTGCTTCCTGCACTCCTACGCCGACCCCGCGCACGAGCTGCGCATGCGGGAGGTGCTCGAGCGGGAGCACCCCGAGGCGGTGGTGTCGCTGTCGAGCGACGTGCTGCGCGAGTACAGGGAGTACGAGCGGTCGGTCACCACCCTGGTCGACGCGGCCGTCAAGCCGGCGATGCGGCGCTACATCGCCAACCTGTCCGAACGGCTCGGCATGCCGTACGCGGTGATGAAGTCCAACGGCGGCGTGCTGAGCGCCGCCGAGGTGGTGCACCAGCCGATCACCACCGTGCTGTCGGGCCCGGCGGCCGGCGCGCTGGGCGCCGCGCTGATCGCCTCCACGGCCGGGCAGCCGTCGGTGATCACGCTGGACGGCGGCGGCACCTCCACCGACGTGGCGGTGATCGTGGACGGGGAGCCCTCGCTGACCACCGAGGGGTCGATCGGGCGCTACCCGTGCAAGATCCCCATGATCGACATCGTGACCGTGGGCGCGGGCGGCGGCTCCATCGCGTGGATCTCGCCCGAGGGGACGCTCAAGGTGGGGCCCAAGTCCGCGGGCGCCGATCCCGGCCCGCTGTGCTACGGCAAGGGCGGCGGCGACGTGACGGTCACCGACGCGCACGTCTTCCTCGGCCGGATCCCGCCGCACCTGCTCGGCGGGGAGATCCCACTCGACCGCGAGGCGGCGCGGCAGGGAATGGAGGCGCTGGCGGGCAAGCTGGGCATCACCCCTGAACGCACCGCGACGGGCATCCTGGAGATCAGCGCCTTCAACCAGTGCAACGCGATCCGCCAGATCACCGTCAAGCGCGGACTCGACGTGCGCGACTTCCCGCTCGTGACGTTCGGCGGTTCGGGGCCGCTGCTGGCCTGCCGCCTGATCGACATCCTGAACCTGCCCGCCGTCGTCGTGCCGCCCGACCCCGGCAACGTCTCGGCGTTCGGGCTGCTCACCGTGGACGTCAAGAACGACTACGTCCGCACCCACGTCACCCGCGAACCCGACGCGGACGCGCTGGCCGCCGTCTTCGCCGACCTGGAGGGCCAGGCCGTCGAGGCGCTCGAGCGGGAGGGCTTCACCTCGCCCGTCTGCCAGCGCGGCGCCGACCTGCGCTACTACGGCCAGGCCTACGAGGTGCGCGTGTCAGCGCCGCCCGGCCCTCCTGACGACCGCTGGCAGGCGGAGGTGGTCGCCCGCTTCCACGAGGCGCACGAGCGGCTCTACGGCTACGGCTACCGCGACGATCCCCGTCACGCCGTCGAGTGGGTCAACCTGCGGGTGTCCGGCATCGGGCCCATCACCCGTCCCACGATCCCCGTGCGGCCCGGCCGCGACCGGCCGCCCGCAGAGCCGGGCAGCCGTCCCGTCTCCTTCGAGGACGCAGGGTGGGCCGCCTGCCCCGTGCACCCGCGCGCCACGCTGTTCGCCGGAGACGTGGTCCGCGGCCCCGCCGTCATCGAGGAGTACGGCTCGACGCTGCCGCTGCACCCCGGCTTCACCGCCACGTGCGACGCCCACGGCAACCTGATCGTCCGCAAGGAAGGGACCGCCCCGTGACCGCCGACCCGATCCTCGTCGAGATCGTCGAGGGCACCCTCGCCTCCGTGGAGAAGGAGGTCGAGACCGCCATCGCGCGCACCGCCCGCTCCCCGATGATCCGCGACGCCCACGACTTCCGCGCCGGTATCCACGACGTCAGGCTGCGCAAGCTCACCGGCCGCTCCTACTCCGCGCTCGTCCAGCCGATCGTGCGTGACTTCCCCGTCGAGACCATGAACCCCGGCGACGTGTTCTTCCACAACGACGTCTACCTGTCCGAGGGCGGCATCGGCCACCTGCCCGACCTCTGCGTGACCGTCCCGGTCTTCCACGCCGGCGAGGTGGTGGCCTTCGTGCAGGCCTTCGGCCACCACGACGACATCGGCGGCGCCGTACCGGGCAGCATGCCCTCCCACGCGCGGTCGGTCTTCGAGGAGGGGCTGATGGTCCCGCCGATCAGGCTCTGGGACCGCGGGGTGCCCAACGAGGCGGCGCTGCGGATCATGACCCGCAACTCCCGGATGCCCGACTCGCTGGCCGGCGACCTCGACGCCGAGTGCTCGGCCTGCCTGATGGGCGCGCGCAGGCTGGGAGAGCTGTTCGACCGGTACGGCAAGGCGGCCGTCGAGGAGTGCTTCGACGCCATCATCGCCAACACCACGGAGACCTTCCGCAGGGAACTGCTGTCGAAGATCCCGCTCGGCACCTACGTCTGGGAGGACTACGCCGAGCACGACGGCGTCGACGAGCCGCGCCTGCACACCCAGCGCATCACGCTCACCCGGCTTGAGGACCGCCTGGTGATCGACTTCACCGGCACCTCGCCGCAGGCCAAGGGGCCGATCAACCACGCGGGCGACTACGCCGACGGGGTTTTCCTGAAGAAGTGGCTGGCGCCGATCCTGCGCAACCTGGCCGACACCCCGGCGCGGATGGCGGAGCTCGACGTCAACGAGGGGGTCGTCCCGCTCATCGAGATGAGGTTCCCCGAGAAGGGGACGCTGCTGACGCCGATCTTCCCCGCGCCGACCAACGCCAGGACCTTCGTCATCCTGCGGCTGCTGGGCGTGCTGGCCGGGGTGCTGGCCAAGGCCACCGGCGGCCGGATGCCCGCCGACCAGGAGACGATCAGGTACACCGGGGTCTACGGCGAGGACGCCGACGGCGTGCCGTACCTGATGAGGGAGGTGCTGGGCGGCGGCTCAGGCGGCCGGTGGTACGCCGACGGGGAGGACACCATCCACGTCGTGCCCGACTCGCGCAACATCCCGGTGGAGTTCGCCGAGGCGCGCTGGCCGTTCCGGGTGGAGCGGCTCGGGCTCGCGGTCGACTCCGGCGGTCCGGGGCTGTTCCGCGGCGGGCTGGGCTACGACAAGCACATCAGGATGCTGCGCGACGCCTCCTACATGTCGATCGCCGACCGGTCGATCCTGTCGTGCTGGGGGGTCAACGGCGGGCGGGCGGGGCGGCCCTTCACCGTCTCGGTGGCGGGACGCGAGATGGAGGGGCTGGTCGACGACCACCCCGTGCCGGCCGGCGAGATCATCCGCATCCGCACCACGGGAGGCGGCGGCTGGGGCTCGCCGTACGAGCGCGACCCGCGGCGCGTGGCCGACGACGTGCGCGACGGGAAGGTGTCGGTGCGGGGGGCGCGGGAGGACTACGGCGTGGTCCTGGCCGGCGGCGTGGTCGACGAGAAGGCCACGGCGGAGCTGCGCGCCGGGCTCGCCGCCACGCCCGCCACGTTCTTCGACCGGGGGCCCGGGTATCCGAGGCTGGCGGGCGGCCGGACCGCGGCGGAGGTGGACCAGCCCTGACGCGGGCGCGGGGGCGTGCCGGGCCGATCATGCTCTTCCTGGGCGGGGAGGACCGGCCCTGACGCGGGCGCGGGGGTGTGCCGGGTCGGGGGTGCCATGATGGCGCGCATTCCCGAATTGGAGGACACACCGTGCGTATCGCTCTGGCCGGGTTGGCCACCAGCCACCCCTACACCGACGCCCGTACCCTGGCCCGCCACGCCGAGCTCGTCGTGTGGGAGCAGGACCCCGACCGGCTGCGGCGCTTCACCGACGAGCATCCCGGCGCCAAGGTGGCATCCAGCCTCGACGACCTGCTCGGCACCGGCCCCGACGGGGTGGTGCTCACCGTGCCGAACCCGCAGGCCCCCCGGGCGCTCGAAGCGGTCCTGGCGACCGGCGCGCCGGTGTTCATGAACAAGCCCGCCGCCGCCACCCGCGCCCAGCTCGACGCGCTCGACCGGCTGGAGATCACCGACAGGGTGCTGTCCACGTCGGTGCTCCGCTTCGCGCCCGCCTTCACCGCGGCCACGGTGGACCCCGCCTCCGTGCTGTCGGTGCGCGCCACCGTCCGGCACGACGTCGGGATCTGGGCGACCGGCTACAACCCGTGGCAGGACACCCCCGGCGAGGGCGGCGGCACGATGGTCACGATGGGCATCCACGGCGTCGAGCTGCTGGTCGCCCTGCTCGGCCCGGCCGTACGGCTGGCCGGCGCGGCCGGCGCCGTCAGGCACTACACGGGCCTGCGCTCGGAGGACACCGGTGTCATGGCGCTGCGCTGGGACAGCGGCGTCACCGGCACCGTGGAGATCATCGGCGTGTCGGAGTCCGAGGCCTACACGGTGACCGTTCACACCAGGGAAGGCTCGCGGGAGATCGTCATCGAGGGCGGCGACGACGTCCTCAAGGGCCTCGGGTACGAGGGCACCGTCGAGGCGTTCCTGGCCATGGTGGGCGGCGCGCCGAGCCCCGTTCCATGGGCGCAGACCAGGGCGATCCTCGACGTCCTCGTCCGCGCGCGTCAGGCCGTACCGGCCTGACCCGCCCGCACCCCATTGACAGGGCGAGACTCTCGAAGTTACGGTCTGGACCGTAAATGAGAGGAGTTCGGGGTGCGGACGGTAGTGGAGCTCGAGGAGCGGCTCGCGCGGCCCGGCGAGGGGCTGATCGCCGACATGGCCAGACTCGACGGCGACATCATGATCCTTGGCGCGGGCGGGAAGCTCGGGCCCAGCCTGGTCAGGCTGGCGCTCAACGCCACCAAGGGCGACCGGCGGATCGTGGCGGTGTCCAGGTTCTCCGAGCCGGGCCTGGCCGACGCCCTCACGGCGGAGGGGGCCACGGTGGTCAGCGCCGACGTGGCCGACGAGCAGGCGCTGCGCGACCTGCCCGACGTGGAGAACGTGGTGTTCCTGGTGGGCGCCAAGTTCGGCACGCAGGGCGCCGAGCACGCCACCTGGTTCACCAACTCCTACCTGCCCGGGCGGGTCGCCGACCGGTTCAGGGACAGCAGGATCGCGGCGCTGTCGACCGGCAACGTCTACCCGCTGGTCCCGGTGACCAGCGCGGGCGCCACCGAGGAGACGCCCACCGACCCGGTGGGCGAGTACGCGATGAGCTGCCTCGGCAGGGAGCGGGTCATGTCGCACTTCAGCGTGAAGTACGGCACCCGCCTGGCCCTCATCCGCCTCAACTACGCCGTCGAGATGCGCTACGGCGTGCTCGTCGACCTGGCGCAGAAGATCAACGCGGGTGAGCCCGTCGACCTGGCCACCGGCATGGCCAACGTCGTCTGGCAGGGCTACGCCAACGAGGTCACGCTCCGCTCGCTGCTGCACGCGTCCACGCCGCCGTTCGTCCTCAACCTGACCGGACCCGAGCTGATCTCGGTACGGCAGGCCGCGATCGACCTCGGCAGGGCGCTCGGCAAGCAGCCCTCCTTCGTCGGTGAGGAGGCGCCCACCGCGCTGCTGTCCAACGCGGCCAGGTGCCACCGGCTGTTCGGCTACCCCGAGCTGACCCCCGCCGAGCTGATCGAGCTCACGGCCGCCTGGATCGCCGAGGGCGGCCCGCTGCTCGGCAAGCCGACCAAGTTCGAGCGCCGCGACGGCCGGTTCTGACCAGCATGCTCATCGATCAAGGGGGAGGCGACGTGCTCAGCACGGCTCCGGAGGCGCACACGTCCGTGCGCGACCTGTTCAGGCGCGGGCTGGTCATTCCCGCGCACCCGCTCGCGCTCGACGCCGACCGCAGGCTGGACGAGCGCCGCCAGCGGGCGCTGACCCGCTACTACGTGGCGGCGGGCGCCGGCGGTCTCGCGGTGGGCGTGCACACCACGCAGTTCGCCATTCACGGCACCGCGCTGCTGCCACCCGTGCTGGAGCTGGCGGCCGAGACCGCCCGCGAGGCGGGCCGCGAGACCGCCTGCGAGGGCCGCGAGATCGTCCTGGTGGCGGGCGCGACGGGCCCGACCGCGCAGGCGGTGGCGGAGGCGGAGCTGGCCAGGTCGCTCGGCTACCACATGGTGCTGCTCAGTCCCCACCGGGAACTGGACGAGGACGCCCTGATCGAGCGCGCCCGCGCCGTGGGCGAGGTGCTGCCGGTGATCGGCTTCTACCTGCAGCCCGCGGTCGGCGGCCGTACGCTCTCGCGCGACTTCTGGACCAGGCTGGCCGCGATCGAGTCGGTCGTCGGCATCAAGGTGGCGCCGTTCGACCGCTACCGCACGCTGGACGTGCTGCACGGCGTGGTCAGGGCGGGCAGGGCCGAGCAGGTGGCGCTCTACACCGGCAACGACGACCACATCCTGGCCGACCTCATCACCACCCACCGCGTCGTCGTCGACGGCCGGCAGGTGGAGGTCGAGTTCGTCGGCGGGCTGCTCGGCCAGTGGGCGGTGTGGGTGAAGAAGGCGGTCGAGCTGCTCGACGAGGCGAAGCTGGCCCGCGCGGGCGACGACGCCGTCGTGCGCAGGCTGCTCGGCCTCGACGGTCACCTCACCGACGCCAACGCCGCCATCTTCGACTCGGCCAACGGCTTCCACGGCTGCATCCCCGGTATCCACGAGATCCTGCGCCGCCAGGGCCTGCTGGCGGGCCGCTGGTGCCTCGACCCGGCCGAGGACCTGTCTCCCGGGCAACTGGCCGAGATCGACCGCGTGTGGGCCGCCTACCCCTGGCTGCGCGACGACGACTTCGTGGCCGAGGGCCTGGACCGGTGGCTCGCCTAGAGCGTCAGCCGGTACAGGGTCAGCGGGCGGCCGCTGCTCCCGCTGGTCAGGTTCCCGGTGCGCTCGGCGAGCCCGGCCAGCTCCAGGCGGTGCAGCATGCGGCGGGCCGTCCGCTGCTGGACCGCGAGCCGTTCGGCGATCTCTCTGGTGGTCAGCGGTTCCCCGCCGGCCGCCGCGCGGGCCTCCAACAGCTTCTCCAGCGTCGGCACCGACAGGCCGACCCGGCGGGCGATCACCGAGAGGTTCTGCTCGGCGGCGGGGGTCGCGCTGACCGACTCCAGCACGATGTCGGTGTCGGCGCGCAGCGACAGCACGGCGGCCACCTCGCCGATGCGCCGGGCGCGGGCCAGCGCCCTGCGCGCCAGGCTCTCGGCCTCGGCCGCGCTGCGGCCCAGCCCGAACCCCACCCTGACCACCTGGCCGGCCGTCGCCAGGCGCGACAGCATCGGCAGCCCGGTGAAGTTGCCGGTCGCGTCGGCCAGCGGCCCGCGCGTGGTGACCAGCAGGTGCGTGCCGCCCCTGAAGGCGGCCAGCGTGCCGCCCAGCGCCGCCGCCTCCCGCAGCAGCCCCTCCTCGCTCTCGACCTCGATGAGGCCGAGGGCGATCTGCGCGTCCTCCTGCGCCTGGCCCTCCGCGGTCAGCAGCAGCTGGCGCAGCGCCACCCGCACCGAGTGGACCGACGGCGCCAGGCGCAGCACGTGCATGTCGTCGCGCAGCGCCTCGTGCACCGAGCTCAGGCAGGTGATCACCGCGTGCTCGCCGCCGCGCCGGTGGAAGGCCACGGCCTTCTTGGAGGTCATCTCCGGCCGGTAGGGGAGCGTGCGGACCTGCTCGGTCGGCAGCCCCGCCTCCTCGAACGTGGCGATGACGTCGGCGGCCGACAGGGTGTCGATGGACAGGCGCGTGATGTCCTGGCCCTCGTGCTGCAGCCGTACCAGAGCGGTCAGCAGCGTCGCCCCGGAGTAGTCGACGAACGCCGCGGGCCGGGTGAGCGCCTCGGCGTCGCGGGCCAGCATGTACGGCACGATGCCGGTGAACAGCCAGCCCTCCACCGTGGCGGCGTGCGCCTCGACGATCGCGGGTGCCTGCGACTCGTGGTCGTAGTCGAGCCGCAGCGCGGTCACGCCCGGCTGCTCCTCGCACGTGGCCGCGACGTCGTCGACCAGATCGTGCGGGCCGACGACCCCGATGACGATACCCACCCACGCCTCCCTCTGCCCTATTACGGTCAAGACCGAAAGGTTAGCTCGTGAACCCGAAGTTTCCAACCATGGCCGACCCCGAGGGCCGCACGCTCGGCGACGAGGAGGTGGCGGCCCTCGAACGGGTGATCCGTTCGGGCATGCTCAACTCCGTCTGGGGGACCGAGGGCCGAGCGCTCGAAGGCGAGATGGCGCAGCTGTACGGCTCCCGCCACGCGATCGCGTGCAGCTCCGGCACCGCGGCCCTCCATCTGTCGGTCGTGGCGGCGGCACCCGATCCCGGAGACGAGATCATCACGACGCCGATCACGGACTTCGGGACCGTGGCCCCCATCTTGGCGCAGAACGCCGTCCCTGTCTTCGCCGACGTGGACCCCGCCGACGGCAACCTCGACCCCGACGCGGTGGCCCGGCTGATCGGGCCGCGCACCAGGGCCATCATGGCCGTCCACCTGTTCGGGGCGCCCGCCAGGGTGGACGCGCTGCGGGCGCTGGCCGACGAGCACGGCCTGACGCTGATCGAGGACTGCGCCCAGGCCTGGCTCACCGAGCTCCCCGAACCATCATCCCAGGTCATGCCGGGCGGCGGCGACGATCCCAGCAGCGATCCCAGCAGTGGTTCCGGCGGCGATCCCAGCGGTGATCCCATCGGCGAGCCCGGCGGTGCGCCCGTGCGGCTCGCGGGCACCGTGGGCCACGTCGCCACCTTCAGCCTCCAGCAGTGGAAGCACATCACCTGCGGCGACGGCGGCCTGACGATCACCCAGGACGACGTCCTGGCGCGCCGGATGCGGCTGTTCTCCGACAAGGGCTGGGACCGCGCCGCCGGCCGCTCGCACGCCGGCCTCGGCCTCAACTACCGCATGACCGAACTGCAGGCCGCCGTGGCGCGCGCCCAGCTGGCCAAGCTGCCGGGCGTCCTCGGGTCCAGGCGGCGCACCGCCGTACGGCTCATCGGGGCCCTGGAGGGCCTGCCGGGAATCCGGCTGCCGCGCCCCGAGGGGCACGCCTGGTGGCTGTTCCCCCTCGTCCTGCCCGACGGCAAGGCCGGGGCGCTGGCCGGTCACCTGCGGGAGGCCGGGATTCCGGCACGGGCCGGTTACCTCGGCGAGCCGCTGAACAGGGCGCCGGTGTGGAGCGGCCCCATCTACGGCGGCTCGACCTACCCGCTGGCAGGCTACGTGCCCAACGCCTGCCCCGAGGCGGAACGGCTGGTGGCCGAAACGCTGCTGGTCATCGACTGGAACGAGCACTACACCGACGAGCACGTCGACGCCGTCGCCGAGCGGGTCAGGAGCTGGTCGCAGTCACGTTCGTGTATCGGGCATTGACCGGCCGTCTCCCCGCTCATTAGGTTTCGGTCAGGACCGGTATTCATGAAAGGAAGCCGCCGATGAGGAAGGTAGCGGCAGCCGGAATCGCGGCCGCCATGAGCGTCGTGATCGCCGGGTGCGGGTCCGGTGGCTCAGGCTCGTCGGACAAGAGCACGGTGACCCTCTGGATGTACCCCGTGATCGCGGACTCCGCCAAGAACCAGGCGTTCTGGGGCAAGGTCGAGAAGGACTTCGAGGCCGCCAACCCCACGCTCGACGTCAAGATCGACCAGCAGCCCTGGGACGGCAGGCAGGAGAAGATCACCACGGCCCTGGCCTCGAAGACGGGCTTCGACCTGGTCCTGCTCGGACCCGACCAGATCCCGCAGTACGCCCAGCAGGGCACCCTCGAACCGCTGGACGACGTGATCGCCAAGGACAGGGCCGCCTACCTGCCCAACGCGCTCACCGCGCTGACGGTCGACGGCAAGCTCTACGGCGTCCCGATCTACCAGACGATCACCGCCCCCATCTACAACAAGAAGCTCTTCGCCGAGGCCGGCGTCACCGAGGTCCCCGACACCCTCGAGGAGCTGAAGGCGGCGGCGCCCAAGCTGGCCGCCAAGAAGGTCGCGGTTCTCGACTACCCCGGCAAGCCCGAGATCTCGCTCAACCAGAGCTTCTACCCCATCTTCTGGGCCAACGGCGGCAGCGTCTTCGCCCCCGACGGCAAGACGGTCGCCTTCAACGGCCCCGAGGGCGTGCAGAGCCTGCAGTTCCTGCTCGACCTGAAGGCCGCCGGCGGCCTGCCGGAGAACACCGCGAGCAAGGGCAACGACATCGAGGGCGGCTCGCTGGCCGGCGGCAAGACCGCGATGTACCACGCGGCCACCGCGGGCATGGCCGACCAGCTCGGCGCCGCGATCGGCCAGGAGAACGTGGGCATCGGCCTGCCGCTCGAGGGCAGCAAGCGGGTCGCCTTCGGCATCCCCGGCGGCCTCGTCGTCGCCAAGCACTCCAAGAACCAGGAGGCCGCCAAGAAGCTGGCGGCCTACATCGCCGGCCCCGTGGTGGGGGCCGAACTGGCCAAGGAGTCCGGCTTCTTCTCCGCGCGGACCGACGTGACGATCCCCGGCCAGAGCGAGGCCTCGAAGGAGTTCGCCAAGTCGCTGGAGTTCGCCTTCCCCGGTGACACGCACCCCAAGGCCCGCCAGGTGATGGCCATGGTCGCCGCGCACATCCAGGCGGCGCTGCTCGGCAAGGAGGATGCCAAGACCGCCCTCGACGCCGCGGCGAAGGAGGCCAACGAGCTGCTGTCCAGCGGCAGCTGACACGATCGGGGGCCTTCCCTCGGGAAGGCCCCCGCTTTTCTGGGCCCCCGCTTTTCTGGAAAGGTGTGAACCCCGGTGCGTCATCGCCTGCGCGACCCGGTCACTGGACTGCTGTTCGTCCTGCCCGTCCTCGTCCTCTTCCTGATCTTCCGGATCTTCCCCACCCTGGGTGCGGCGGGCATGAGCCTCACCAACTGGAACATCGGCGGAGAATGGGACGTCGTCGGCGCCGACAACTACGTCCGGCTGTGGAACGACCCGAACTTCTGGGCCAGCCTGCGGGTCACCCTGGTCTACGCGGCGATCTTCGTGCCGCTGACGGTCGGCGTCTCGCTCGCCACCGCGCTGCTCCTCAACGCGGTGATCTTCATGCGGGGCCTGTTCCGCAGCATGCTCTTCCTCCCCTACGTGACCAGCTTCGTGTTCGCGGGCATCATCTGGCGCTGGATCTACGAGTTCGACGGGCTACTCAACGGCCTGCTCGCCAAGCTCGACCTCGGCCCCCTCCAGGTGCTGGAGGACTCGGCCCTGGCGCTGCCCGCGCTGGCGATCGT
Organism: Nonomuraea sp. NPDC003754; assembly: GCF_053605785.1. Taxonomy (NCBI): domain Bacteria; kingdom Bacillati; phylum Actinomycetota; class Actinomycetes; order Streptosporangiales; family Streptosporangiaceae; genus Nonomuraea; species Nonomuraea sp. NPDC003754. The sequence continues at coordinate 4,603 of NZ_JBSGJX010000012.1, read as the reverse complement.
CTCCTGCTGGAAGGGGTTCGGCTACTCGATGCTGATCCTGCTGGCCGGCCTGAAGGCCATCCCCGGCTCCTACATGGAAGCGGCCAGGGTCGACGGCGCCGGCGCGTGGCAGCGCTTCCGCCGCATCACGCTGCCGCTGCTCAAGCCCGTCCTGTTCTTCGTCCTGGTCATCGAGACGATCAGCTCCTTCCAGGTCTTCGACACCATCTACGTGATGACCGGCGGCGGCCCCGCCAAGGCCAGCTACACCCTCATCTACGGCATCTACGAGCGCGGCTTCAGGTTCTTCGAGTTCGGCTACGCGGCCACCTGGGGCATGGTGCTGTTCGTCATCGTGCTGGCCATCTCGCTGCTCCAGCGCCGCTTCCTCGGCAGGGGGAACACATGACGCTGACCGCCACCCGTCCCGCCGCCGCCACCGCGGCCGCCAGGGTGAAGCGCCGGCGGCCCCGCGGCACGTGGGCGCTGTACACCCTGCTGGCGGTGCTGTCGCTGCTGACGCTCGCGCCGTTCGTCGCGATGGTCGTCGTGGCGCTCAGCCCCCGGGGCAAGCCCACCGTCCCGCTCCAGTGGCCCGAGTCGCTCACCTTCGACAACATCGCGCAGGTGCTGTCGGCCTCCGGGTTCGCGCAGTGGACGCTCAACTCGCTGATCTACTCGGCCGTCTCCGTCGTGATCATCCTGATCACCGCCTCGATGGCCGGCTACGCCTTCGCCAAGAAGCGCTTCCCCGGGCGCGACGCCATGCTCTGGACGTTCCTCGCCACCATGATGGTGCCCTTCCAGGCGACGCTGATCCCGGTGTTCGTGCTGATCTCCGACCTGGGCGGCGTCGACACCTTCTGGGGCCTGATCGTGCCGACACTGGCCAACTCGCAGGCCGTCTTCCTGATGCGCCAGTTCATCCTGGGGCTGCCCGACGAGCTGTTCGACGCGGCCAAGGTCGACGGCGCCTCCGAGCTGCGCGTCTACTGGACGATCGTGGTGCCGCTGACCAAGCCGATCATGGCCACGCTGGGCGTGTTCGTGTTCCTGTGGCACTGGAACGACTTCCTGTGGCCGCTGGTCATCGCGCAGAGCGACGCCACCAGGACGCTCACGGTCGGCCTGACGATCCTGCGCACCGAGGAGCTGCAGTGGTCGATGGTCATGTCCTCCGCGGCCATCTCGGCCGTGCCCTGCCTGCTGGTGTTCTTCCTGCTGCAGCGGTACCTGGTCAACAGCATCGCGATGACCGGCCTGAAGTAGCCGGCGCGCCGCCCGGCCGGGACGCCCTACGCTTGACGCCCATGTCCGGTGAGGGAGCGATCATGAGCACGGCAATCGACACGCGGGCCGCCCGGCTGCGCGACCGCCTGCGCGGCGCGCTGGTGGCCGCCGCCGCGACCCCGATGACCCGCGCGGGCGAGGTGGACCTCGACATCGCCGAGCGCTACTTCCACCGGCTCGTCGCCACCGGTGCCGACGCCCTCGCCATCCTGGCCCACACCGGCCGGGGCCCGTTCCTGCCGCCCGAGCTCAGGCGGGAGCTGATCCTGCGCGCCCGCACCGCCGGCGTCCCCGTCATCGTGGGCGTCGGCGGCGCCCCGGCCCCGGCCGTCCCCTCCGGCGCGGCCCCGCACCCACGCGCTGCCCCGGAGTCGCGTCCCGGGCCCAGGGAAGGCACGGGCGGGGGACCGGACCCCGCCCCGCGCTCGGCCGCCGCTCAGGAGTCAGGTCTGACGATGCACACGGGCGGCCGGCCACGGGAAGGCGCGGATCGCGCGGCATCTCCTGTGGAGGGCGAGGGGGCGGTCGAGAGGACCGTGGCGGATGCACGGATGGCCGCCGAACTCGGCGCGGACGGCGTCCTCGTGTTCCCCTCACCGGGCGACCGGCTGGCCGAGCACGAGGCCGTGTGGCAGGCCGCCGGGCTGCCGATGATCGCCTTCGACCTGTACACCGCTCCCTGTCCGCCCGCCGTCCTCGACCAGATCCTGCGCCACCCGGGCGTCGCGGGCCTCAAGACGGCGCTGCTGTCGGACGCCATGGGCTGCCAGGAGACGATCGCCATGACGCGCGAGGCGGGAAGGCTGGCGATCACGGGGGAGGACCGCATGTTCGGCCCCTCCCTGCTGTGGGGCGCCGAGGCCGCGCTCGTCGGCATCGCGGCGGCCTCGGTGGCGGCGACGGCCGAGGTGATGCGCGCCTTCCAGGGCGACGACCTGCGCGCCTTCGAGAAGGCGTCGGCGCGGCTCGACCGGCTCGCCGCGGCCACCTTCACCGCGCCGATGGAGGGCTACGTCCAGCGCATGCTCTGGCTGGCCGCCGACGAGGGGCTGATCCCTGAATCTCACGCCCACGACCCGTTCGGCCCCGGGCTGTCCGACACCGAACGCCCCGCGGTCCTCGCCGCGTCCGCCTGACGCCCGTCGAAGATCTCCCCTGGCGAAGGGGGTATCGCGGGTAGCATAAGTGGCATGAGTGAGCCTACTCAGAAGTATTCGATCACCATGCCCCGTGACATCGCGGAAGCCGCACGTGCTCGTAGTGGCCACTCCGGGCTCTCCGCGTACGTCACCGCCGCAGTGGCCCGCCAGATCGAGCGTGACAACCTCAACGAGCTCATCGCTGTCGCAGAGGCCGAACACGGTCCGATCACAGACGAAGAGGTTCAGGCGCGGCGAGACCAGCTTCAACGTGCCCGCGGGCGGCTGGGCTCGGGAACGACCGCCGCGTGATGGCGCTCCAGGCCACCCCTGGAGGCACCCTCGTCCTGGACAGCGAGGCGCTCGCGAAGGCCGTTCTTCGGGATCGGGAGCTGACCGCGTGGCTCTCCCTGGCCAAGGCCGACGACCTGCGCGTCATCACGAGCGCGGCCACCCTCGTCGAGGTGGTTCATCCGCGAATCAGGCGACCCGCGCTCGAATGGACCTTGTCCCGCGTCGTCGTGGAACCTGTCACGGAGCCCCTCGCGAGACAGGCGGCGGCGCTTCTGGCGGATGCGGGCCTGCACGGTCACAAGCACGCCATCGACGCCATGCTCTGTGCCACCGCCCTTGCCGCTCCAGGTCAGGCCGTCGTGCTCACTTCTGACCCTGACGACCTCTCAGCCCTCTGCGGCGACCGCGTCGTCGTCATCAAGATCTGACCCATCGACGAACCCCGCGAGGGCGAGCCGGTCAGGACGGCAGGCCGTAGGGGGAGACGGCGATGCCGACCAGGTTGCTCGACGGTCAGCTTCGACGCGCCGCCGAAAGGTCGAGTCCGAACAGCCGTACGGCATTGCGCCACGCGATGGCCTCGGCGGCGGCGGGGGAGAGGTTCGCCGCCGCGACGGCACCGAAGGCCGAGGCCGGATCGATGAGCGTCGAGTCGGTGCCGAACAGCAGGCGGTCCTGGTCGACGGCCTCGACCACGGCTGCGATGCGACCCGCGGGCGCGTGGGAGAAGCACGGTTCGAGGTAGAGCCGGTCGCAGGCGGCCGCGGCCTCGATCGCGTGGCGGTAGCCGTCGGCGCCCATGTGCCCGGCGATCGCCCGCAGCCCGGGGGTGTCGAGGCAGACCTGCGCCAGGTCGAGCACCGACGGGCCCCAGGTGTGGACGAGGGCCGGGACGTCGCGCGAGGCCACCAGGGCCAGGGCCGCGCGCAGCTGGGGCGAGGTGACCGGGGAGCCGGTGTAGTCGGTGTGGATCTTCACGCCGACGAAGCGCCCGGTCGGCAGGTACTCGTCGAGGTCCCGCTCGGCGTCGGCCAGCCGGCGGGGGTTGACGGTGACATAGCCGTAGTGGCGGTCGGTCCGGGCGAGCCAGGCGTCCAGGGCCCGGTTGCCGGAGGCGGCGTCGTAGATGACCGCCTCGGTGGCCGACACGATGGACACGTCGATCCCGTAGCGGTCCATGGTGGCCCGGTTGGCCTCGGCCACGTCCATGGTGAAGAACCACGGGCCCCAGTGCGCGTGCACGTCGACGATCATCCGAACAGCCTCCTCGCGTTGCCGCCCGCCACGGCGGCGATCTCGTCGGGCTTCAGGCCGCTGGTCGCCAGCCGCAGCAGCGGGACGAGCGGTTCGTAGTGGGGGGTGCGGGAGCCGTACAGCAGCCGGTCGGCGGGGACGCTCTCCAGCGCGTCGGGCGAGTTGAGCAGCCGCGTGGAGGTGTGGAAACCCGGCTCGTCGGCGGCCACCACCAGGAAGTCGCCCAGGTGGTAGAAGTGCGTGTCGAGGAAGACGACCTTCGCCTCGAGCCCGGAGAACGGCTGCCAGAACCGGCGCACGTCGCCGCCGGTCAGCACCACCAGGCCGAGCGCCGCCGCCCGCCTGGCGACGTGCCGTACCGACGGGAAGCCCGCCTCGACGCCCTGCTCGTCGGGGAAGAGCCGGACGGCCCGCACCCCGAGGGCGGCCAGCCGTTCCATCTCGCGCACCGAGCCGATGGGGTCGCGCAGGTCGAGCGCGCCCACCGGGACGGCTCCCTCCAGCGCGAGCACCTCGGCGTTGCCCGAGCGCATGTCGAACAGCGCCGCCCGCAGCGACGCCATGGCCCCGGCCTGCCTCGGCGGTCAGCTCGCCGAACCGCCTGCTGAACCCGCCGATGACCGACAGGTCGGTGGTGTAGCGGCCCA